>JANXWI010000122.1 GCA_025351205.1 Deinococcus sp. | reverse complement strand
GTCGGCCAGCAGGTTGGCGGCCCAGGCGTGCAGGTACGAGTTGCCCTCCGGGGTCAGCTCGTCCAGGCGGCGGTAGAGCGGCGCGGGGCGCATTCAGGCCGGGCGCTGAACCGGAATTCCGGCGTCTACCAGCGCCGCCCGGATGGCCTGAGCAATCTGCACCGCATCGGGATTATCGCCGTGGATACAGAGCGTGTCGGCCTGCATGGCAATCGGTGTGCCGCCCAGCGCCTGCACCTCGCCCCGCGCCATCTCTACCGCCCGCCGCGCCGCCTCCTGCGGGTCGTGGATGCTGCTGCCCGGCAGGCTTCGGGCCGCCAGCAGGCCATCCGGGGCGTAGCCGCGTTCTGGGAAGGCTTCTCGCCAGACCCGCAGCCCCAGGTCGCTCGCCGTGGTCGCCAGTTCGTCTCCGGCAGGCCCGGCCAGCACCATGATCGCCGCTCCCGGCGCGAACAGCTGCGCGGCCCGGCAGAAGGCCAGCCCCGCCTGTGCGTTGGCATGAATGCGGAAATACAGCGCCCCGTGCGCCTTGACGTGCTGCATCTGCGCCCCCTCGGCCTTCAGGAACCCCGACAGTGCGCCCAGCTGATACAGCGTGGCGGCGTAGATCTCGCCTGGCGACAGCGCCAGTTCCCGCCGCCCGAAGCCCTGAAGGTCGGGGTAGCCGGGATGCGCCCCGATGCCCAGCCCACGCTGCCGCGCCAGCTGCACCGACGCGGCCATGCCCGGCGGGTCTCCGGCGTGAAAGCCCAGGGCCAGATTTACGCTCGTGAGGTGAGGGAACAGTCCGGCGTCGTCACCCAGCGCCCAGCGCCCGAAACTCTCGCCCGCATCGGCATTGATGTCCATACCGGGACTGTACCGCAGTTGAGAAACCACAGTTGGGAAACCGCAGTTGAAAAGGAAAGGGAGGCGCGCTCTCTGGACGCGGGCAGAGCAGGGCCGACACGTACCGGGATTCAGCACTCGACCCACGCCTCGGGACTGGCTGAAACGGAGGTTTCTCCCTCTTTAATGGGAAAAGGCTTCACCAATGGTCCAGCCAATTACAATGCGTTACCACAAAAAACGCGATGAGCACGAGGTTCTTAGCTCCTCCCCTTTGAGGGGAAGGTTGGGACTGGCACAGCTCGGAACGAGAGGGGGGTGAGCGGGCCGAGCGTCCCAGACAACGTTTTCAAGATTTGCCTTCTTTGCGGCTGGAAAACTGTCCGAACTATTGTTTACAGGGAAGGGAGGGAATAGGCCGGGCACCACAAGCGACCCTCAATGAAGATGCATCCCTGCCCGCGCTGCCCCCTGCCCGTGCTGCACCGAGAGGGCACTTTGTCTCGCCACCCTGGAAGTCGCTGCGAATACACGCCTGAAGGCCGTGTGGACCGAATCGGAAGGTCTGTTTCCTCTACTTTCGTCGTCACCGTTCTCGCCCACCCTTGACGATTCCTACATCTTCTGTCAAACTTCTGTCACAGCACACTGAAATCGATTGCAGTCAGGAACAGCATCGGCATGACTGCCAAATTTGATCTTGCCCGATGCTTGCCAACGCTGTTTCGGCCTCTGCTCGCCGCTGCAATCGTTTGCAGGAAAGGACGTTTCATGATCGGACTTCAGGACGTTGCCAGAGCTGCGGGGGTGTCTCCCGCCACCGCCTCGCGGGCGCTGCACCGCCCCGATCTGGTGGCGCTGCGGACCCGTGAACGGGTGGAACAGGCAGCGCTGGAACTGGGCTACCGTCCCAACGTGCTGGCGCGCGGCCTGAGAACGCGCGGCAGCCGCACCATCGGGCTGATCGTGACCGATATTCTCAATCCCTTTCACGCCACGCTCGCCAAGGGCGTACAGGACGCCGCCGAGGCACAGGGCTACACGGTGCTGATGTTCAACTCCGACGAGCAGCCGGACAAGGAACGCCGCGCCCTGGAAACCCTGCACGGCCACCTGCCGATGGGGCTGATCGTGGTGCCCACCGCCCGGACCCGCGAAAACCTGAGCGTCGTGGCTGGCCTGCCCACCGTCGAACTGGACCGCGCCAGCGGCCTGGACGGCGCACACACGGTGATGGTGGACAACGTGAGCGGCGCGCGCGAGGCGGTGGCGCACCTGCTCGGGCTGGGGCACCGCCACGTGGGCATGATCGTGGGCAACCTGGACATCAGCACCGCCCGCGAACGCCTTCAGGGCTACCGCGAGGCGCTGGAGGCGGCGGGCCTGCCCTACGACGACGGGCTGGTGCTGCCGGGCGACCACCGCGAGCAGGGCGGACGGCTGGCGGCGCTGCGGCTGCTGTCCGGGCGTGAGCGGCCCACGGCGCTGTTCGTGGGCAACAACGAGATGACCGTGGGCGCGGTCCTGGCCGCCCGCGAACTGGGCCTGGAGATTCCCGGCGACCTGTCGCTGGTGGGCTTCGACGACTCGCGCTGGGCACAGACCATGTCTCCGGCGCTGAGCGTGGTGTCGCAGCCGACCTACGACCTGGGTCAGCTCGCCTGCCAGCATCTGCTGAGCCTGATCGCGGGCCAGAGTCTGCCGGGCAGCGTGCGCCTGCCCACCCGCATGGTCTACCGCCAGTCCACCGCCCCGGCGACGGTGCTGGCGTGAGCGCGGCCCTGCCGGTGCTGCACGCCCGGCCCCTGAACACAGAGGCGTTTGCCCCTTTCGGCACGCTGCTGGGCCAGCCCGCCTGCGTCCCCAGCCTGGAACGCGGCGACATCACCTTCTGGAACGACACCGCCGACCTTTCGGGGCTTCGGGGCAGCGGCGTGACCGGACACCTGATCGCCCACAGGCGAGAGCTGACCCTGACCCGGATCGAGCGCCACCTGCACACCCCGGAAGCCTTTATCGCCAGCGCCGGACGCAGCCTGCTGGTGGTCGGAGAACCGGGCGAGATTGATCCCGGACGCCTGTGCACCTTCGAGATCAGCGCCGGGCAGGCCGTGCTGCTGCGCCCCGGAGCCTGGCACTGGGCACCCTACCCGCTGAGTGAAACCGCCACCTTCCTGCTGATCCTGCGGGCCGAGACCAGCGAACACGACATCGAAATGCGTGATATTACGGCGCACAGGCTGGAACCGCCCAGCAACGAGGCCGCTTCCAGCTCCGGCCCTTCTCCCTAATACAGCGTCAACCGACCAGCATGGGTCATCTTCAAAATGGGCTTTGGATGCCCGGCCCGCGTCCCCCTCACCCCCCCGCTGCGCGAGCTGTACCAGTCCCACAGGGATAGAGAGAAAAGGAACCCCCGTTGATAGGTTGACGCCGCACCAGCCAGACCCGACTTCCACATCAACGCTGTATTCATCAGTCCCGTGTTCATCACGTACCGTCCGGAGTCCTGAAGCCCTTTCACTTTGTACAGGAGACCCACCATGCAACAGAACAAGCGCAGCAAGATGAAGATCGCCGCCGTGAGCATCACCCTTGCCGCAGCCGCTGGTCTGGCCTTTGCCCAGAGTGCCCAGCCGATCATCGGGCTGATCACCAAGACCGAGACCAACCCCTTCTTCGTGAAGATGAAGGAGGGTGCCCAGAAGGCCGCCACCGCTGGCGGGGCCAAGCTGCTGAGCGGCGCGGGCAAGACCGACGGCGACAACGCCGGGCAGGTGACGGCGCTTGAGAACATGGTGGCCGCCGGAGCCAAGACCATCCTGATCACGGCCAGCGACTCCAAAGGAATCGTGCCCGCCCTCGCCAAGGCCCGAGCCGCCGGAGTCATGGTGATCGCGCTCGACACCCCCACCGACCCCGCCAGCGCCGTCGATGCCCTGTTCGCCACCGACAACTACAAGGCCGGGCTGCTGATCGGCCAGTACGCCAAGAAGGCCATGGGCAGCAAGAAAGCGGTGATCGCGGCGATGGACTACAACCCCGGCCAGCCGGTGGGCATCCTGCGCCACAACGGCTTCCTGGCGGGCTTCGGCGTGGCGGGCATCACCGCCAAGACCGCCAACCAGATCGACACCGGGGTGGCCTGCTCGCAGAACTCCTTCGGTGACCAGGCCAAGGGCCAGACCGCCATGGAAAACTGCCTCCAGAAGAACCCCGACATCAACCTGGTGTACACCATCAACGAGCCAGCCGCCGCCGGGGCCTACCAGGCGCTGAAGGCCGCTGGCAAGGAAAAAGACGTGGTCATCGTGTCGGTGGACGGCGGCTGCGCGGGCGTGCGCAACGTGGTGGCGGGCGTGATCTCGGCCACCAGCCAGCAGTACCCCCTGAAGATGGCGAGCATGGGCGTGACGGCGGGCATCGCCTACGCCAAGACCGGCAAGAAGGTCTCGGGCTACACCGACACCGGCGTGACGCTCATCACCGACAAGGCCCAGATGGGCGTGGCGAGCAAGGACAGCAAGTTTGGCCTCGCCAACTGCTGGGGCCAGTAAGCTCTGATCTGAGAAAGTTCCAGCCCACCTTCAAGCCTTCCTCCTGACAACCCATGAGCTGTGAACCAGGGCCTGCCCCGGCGTTCACGGCTCATGTCTGTCCAGCCCGCCCTGTTCAAACAGACATCTCCGCAACACAGACTCGCCCGCCGCCTTCATGCAGTTGTCTGGGGGCATGGTTGACGGTGGGCAAAACAGACGGCAAAGCGCATGATTGAAGCACCCCCCTTTTGATGTTGCCCTACACAACCAGCATGTTCGGTTCCTGTTCCTCGTCCCGGCACACCCGTAGCCAGTCACGCCTGTAGCCACACGTCCAGCCAGCCTTATCTTCTGAGGAGGTCCAATGACCCAGCCCGCACCCGCCAGTACCGCGCCCCCACCGCGCCGTTTTCAGCTTCCCAGCCTGAGCACCCTGGGGCCGCTGATCGCGCTGCTGATCGCCGTGATCGTGTTCTCCAGCCAGTCGCCCCGGTTTTTTTCCGGCACCAACTTTTCGCTGATCCTGCAACAGATCTCGTACACCGCCGTGCTCGCCATCGGACAGACGCTGATCATCCTGATCGCGGGCATCGACCTGTCTATCGGCATCGTGATGGCGCTGGGCGGCTTGGTGATGGCCAAACTCGCCACCCAGAGCGGCCTGAATCCGCTGCTCGCCATTGGGGCCGGATTCCTGACCACCATGTTTTTCGGCTTCCTGAACAGCCAGATCATCACGCGGCTGCGGGTGCCGCCGTTCATTGCCACGCTGGGCATGCTGGGCATCGTGACCGCGCTCAACCAGACCTACTCCGGCTCGCAGACCCTCAGCAACCTGCCGCCCGCCCTGACCGCCCTGGGCAACACCTTCAAGATCGGCGGAACGGCCATCACCTATGGCACGGTGTTGATGCTCGTTCTGTACCTGATCGCCTGGTTCGTGCTGAGCGAAACCGCGCCGGGCCGCCACGTGTACGCGGTGGGCAACAACCCCGAGGCCGCCCGCCTGAGCGGCATTCCCATAAACCGCCTGACGGTCACCGTGTACACCGTGGCCGGGCTGCTCTACGGCATTGCGGCGCTGATTCTGGTCGCCAGGACCGGCGTGGGCGACCCCAACGCGGGGCAGACCGACAACCTCGATTCCATAACGGCGGTGGTGCTGGGCGGAACCAGCCTGTTCGGTGGGCGCGGCAACGTGCTGGGAACGCTGCTGGGCGCGATCATCGTGGGCGTGTTCCGCAACGGGCTGCAACTGATCGGCATCGCGTCGGTGTACCAGTCTCTGATCACCGGCATATTGATCATCGCCGCCGTGGCGCTCGATCAGGTTTCGAGGAGGAAAGGCTGATGACCGCTCCCTACAATCCGCCCGCGCCTGCCGCGCCCCTGGTGATGGAAGCCCGCAACCTCGTGAAAAAATACGGCTCGGTGATCGCCATGAACGGCGCGGACTTCGAGCTGCGCCCCGGCGAGATTCTGGCCGTGATCGGCGACAACGGCGCGGGCAAGAGCAGCCTGATCAAGGCGCTGTCGGGGGCCACCATTCCCGACAGCGGCGAGATGTTTCTCGACGGCCAGCAGATCGCGTTTCGCAGCCCTATTGACGCCCGCAGAAACGGCATCGAGACGGTGTATCAGGACCTGGCGGTGGCTCCGGCCATGACCATTGCCGAGAACCTGTTTCTGGGCCGCGAAATTTTGAAGCCGGGGCCGCTGGGCAGGCTGTTTCGGCTGCTCGACAAGAAGAAGATGCACGACGAGGCCACGCGCCACATGCAGGGGCTGCAATTTGCCATCAAAAGCATGAGGCAGCCCGTCGAGACCCTGTCGGGCGGGCAGCGGCAGGGCGTGGCGGTGGCCCGCAGCGCGGCGTTCGCGCGGCACGTGGTGATCATGGACGAACCCACTGCGGCGCTGGGCGTGCGCGAGGGCAACATGGTGCTCGACCTGATTCGCAAGGTGCGTGACAGCGGGCTGCCGGTCATTCTCATTTCGCACAACATGCCGCACGTCTTCGAGGTGGCAGACCGCATTCACGTGCACCGCATGGGCAAACGGGCCGCCATTCTCGACCCGAAGCGCATCAGCATGGCCGACACCGTGAGCGTGATGACCGGGGCCATCCGCCCGGAAGACCTGAGCGCCGATATGCTGGCGGGGTAAACGCAAAAGGCAGGTTCAGACAGGTGGCCCAGGAAAGAACGTTACTTCTGGGCCACCTGTCTGCTCGACACGCTCAGGCCCTTCTCTGGAAAGGCGTGCTGGTAGCGCACGGTGGTCAGGGTATCGGTCTTTTTGTCGTAATCCGGGAGGACAGACACCACTTCCATCCGCCCGCGCCGCAGTTCGAGGAGGGTCGCGTAGGGTTCCGTGGCCCCGGTCTTCATGCCGGTGTACTGGTCGATACCGATATTTGCGGCGCAGTCCTCGATCACCTCGGCCTGTTTGGCGGCCACCTTCAGGGCCGGGGTCAGTTTGAGCCACACCAGAGTGGTAGCGGTGCCCGCGCCGCACATGCCCTGCACGTTGCAGCCGCTGTTGAGCGTCGCCTGGAAGGTGAGATACCACGCGCCGCCCTTGCGGACCAGATCGAGCACGCGGGTGTCTGCCTCGCCGCCGCTGGGACGGCTCTTCGGGTCTGTGAGGTCGTAGATTCCGGTGGTGCAGCCCGCGATCTCCTCTTTCAGATTCACGGTGGAAGCCAGGCGACCAGAAGCGAGGCGAAACACGCCCTGCGGAAAGGCGGTCACGCGCACCGGGTCCTGCCTGCTCTGCTGGGCGGGCACGCCTGCCTGAGCCGCAGCAACGGTGCAGCCGGCCAGCGCGAGCAGCAGCCATCCCTTCTGGAAGGTAAGGACCATACCCGTAAGTTTAAGGAGCGAATGCCCAGCGGGCAAGCCACCACGACACCAACCCATCCGCGTTTGCCGCCCTACAATGACCCCATGAACGACGACTCCATTCATCTGTCCCCGCAGCTCGCCGGCCTGGACGCGCTGGGGATAGAAGCGCTGGGGATAGAAACACTGGGCGGGCAGCTGGTGTGGCGCATCGGCAAGGACGATCTGAGCGACGACGTGGTGGTGAGGTTGGGTTACGCCTCGGCCACGCCGCGCTTCGCCCACCTGCCCCGGCTGCGAAGCGCCAGCGATCAGGAGCTTCAGGCCGCCCTGGAAGCGGGCCAGATCAACATCGAGTGGGTGGATTAAGCAGGCGTGCAGATCGAGGCTGAGCAGGCGTTTCCCCTGGATTTTCCCGGCACGTCCACAGACGCTCTGGCCTTTCTGCGTGACCCGGCCAGGGCGCTGGCAGGCGTGCGCTTTCTGCGTGACCTGACCGTCAGTGGGCCGGAGCTGCGGGCGGTGCTGGTGGTCAACGTGCCGATGCTGGGCGAGACCCTGCTGCCGCTGCACAGCCGCCTGATTCACACGCCGCAGGGCGCGAGGCTGGAGGCGCAGCCCGTAGCGGGCGAACGCGCCTGGATCGAGCTGAACGGCGAGGGGACAGCAGACGGCCAGCTGCTCAGCTACCATTTCCGGTTCACCGCGCACATCGAGATGCCCAGCGCCGAGAAGTGGGGCGGCGCAGCCTTCGAGAAGATGGTGCGGGCCGCAGCCGAACGCACCCTGAGCAGGCTGGCGCGGGAACTGCCGGAGGGCATGGCGCGGGGAATGGCAGAAAGTTAGAGCCTGGAGGCCAGCCCCACCATCGCCACGATCAGCGGGCCGCTCAGCTGCTCATCCGGTGGCAGGGTGCCGGGCGCGAACCAGCGCCATTCCAGTACCTCTTCCGGCTGCGGCACGACAGTTCCGGTCACGCCGTACGCCCGGTAAAGCAGCGCAACGTTGTCGATCACGTCGCCGTGCGGGTAAGTGAAGCGGTACTCGGCCCCGGCGTAGAAGGCCAGTTCTTCCAGTCTTTCGGCATGCAGGCCAGTCTCTTCCAGCAGCTCCCGGCGTGCGCCCTGCTCGAAGGTCTCGCCCGGTTCCAGGCTGCCGCCTGGCAGGGTCCAGCGGCCCCTATCAATATGCCCAGTGCCGGCGTGCCGGAGCAGCAGCAGCCCGTCCTGAGCGTTGAGCACCAGCACATTCGCCCCCGGCGCGAGCAGCGGGCGCGTCCCGACGAGGGAACGCAGCTCGGCCAGATGGTTGCCGAGCGGGGGCGCTGGCACCGCCCTGGACGTCAGTTCCGGCAACTGCGGCAGGCCCGCCTCTGCCCGCAGTCGCCGCGACAGCAGCCGCTCGATGCCGCCGCTCAGCGTGGGCAGATCGTCCAGGGGAAAGAACCTGAGTTCCAGGGTTTCGCCGTCACTTCCCAGCGTGGCCCCGGCAAACTGCTGGGCGCTCAGCACCCCCCGGAACACCATGCCCACCATGTACACCTCGTCGCCGTGCGGGTAGACATGGTGGCATTCCGGGCCGCTCAGGCTTCCGGCGGGCGTCAGCGGTACGCCGCTCAGCCCGGTCTCTTCCTCCAGTTCGCGGGCGGCGGCCTGCTCGAAACTCTCGTCCGGTTCCAGGCCGCCGCCCGGTACGCCCCACAGCCCGCTGTCGCTGCGGCGCTGGAGCAGCCACTCGCCCTGTTCACTTTGCAGCACCACGCTCACCCCGACGTTGAACAGGGGCCGCCTGCCCACCAGTTTCCGAAGTTCGCCCATGTATGACATGACAGGCAGTCTAGCCAGGCACAGGCGGTAAACTGAACCATGAGCGCCGAGAACCCGAACACTGACCATCTGGACTACGAGACGCAGGCCGTGCAGGTGGGCATTCCGCGCGGCCTGGGCGACGGCGTGGGCATCCCCATCCACCAGATCGCGGCCTTCCAGTTTGAAACGCTGGAGGACGGGGCCAGCGAGTTTCAGCACAACACCGGCTACAGCTACGCCCGGCTGCAAAACCCCACGGTCAAGATTCTGGAAGAACGCCTGAGCGCTCTGGAGGGCGGCGCGGCCACCGTGGCCCTGTCTACCGGGCAGGCCGCCACCTTCACGGCCATGCTCAGCGCGTGCAGAAACGGCGACCACATCGTGGCGACCAGCAGCCTGTTCGGCGGCACGGCGGGCCTGCTCGGCAACATTCTGCCGCTGATGGGGATTACATCCACGCTGGTCGCCAACACCCAAGGCGCCATCCGGGCGGCCATGCAGCCCAACACCCGGCTGGTCTGGGCCGAGACCATCGGCAACCCGGCTGCCGACATCGCCGACATTGCCGCCTTCGCCGAGATCGCCCACGCGCAGGGGGCGCTGCTGGGCATCGACAACACCTGGGGCGGGGTGGGCTTCCTGTGCAGGCCGCTGGCGCACGGGGCCGACATGGTGACGCACTCGCTGACCAAGTGGGCGGGCGGGCATGGCAGCGTCATGGGCGGCAGCCTGACGGTGGGCAGCAGGCACGACCTGAGCCGCAACCCGATCTACACCGACGGCGGCGACTCAAGCATCCTCAACGTGCGCGGCGACTTGGCCCTCAGCTGGCGTCAGCGCTGGTTCGGGGCGCACCAGCTGGGCATGACGCTCAGCCCCAACAGTGCCTTCATGATCGCGCAGGGCCTGGAAACCCTCTCGCTGCGGCTGTCGCGCGAGTCGGCCACCGCGCTGGAACTGGCAACCTTTCTGGAGGGGCACGCGGCAGTCGGGAACGGGGCGGGGGGCGGCGTGGCCTATCCGGGCCTGGAGAGCAGCCCGCACCACGCGCTCGCCAACCAGTACCTGACGGGCGGCTTCGGCGCGATGATGACCTTCGAGGTGGCCAACCCCGCCCTCTTCCTGGCCGCCCTAAAGGTGATCCGCATGGCCCCCAACCTGGGCGACACCCGCACCCTGGTCGTCCACCCCTGGACCACCACCCACAGCCGCCTGCCCGAAGCGGCCCGCTACGCCGCCGGGGTCACGCCGCAAACCATCCGCATGAGCGTGGGCGTGGAGGGCATAGAAGACCTGAAGCGCGACCTGGATCAGGCGCTGAAGGTGGCGCTGGCGGCGGGGCAGAAGGAACTGGTTCGCTAAAGTCGGCTCAACCATCCTGAATACCTGTCAACCATACCTGAGCAGCTTCTGGCACGTCTGCTAGAGTAGTGCCATGTCCAGCGCGGAGCACAAGGAGGTCAGGGTCCAGGGGCAGGGCCGGGTCGTCATACCCGCCGAGCTGCGTCAGGCCATGAACCTGCACGAGGGCGAAAGGCTGATTGCCCGCGTGGACGACGGGCGACTGATCCTGGAACGCCGCGCCGACGTGAGGCGGCGGCTGATGGCGCTGTTTGTCGCAGACGGTGCTTCGCCAGTCGATGAACTGATCCGGGAACGGCGTGAGGCGGCAGCCAGCGAATGACCCAGCGGCCAGCGGCGTGCGTGCTCGATGCCAGCGCCGTGCTGGCGTGGCTCTACGGTGAACCCGGAGCCGGGCGGGTCGAGGCCGTGATCGAGGCGTCGCACATCAGCACGGTGAATCTGGCCGAGGTGCTGAGCAAGGTGGCCGAGCGTGGTGGACAGGCACGTCAGGCGCGGCTCGACCTGCAATCTTACGGCCTGCGGGTGCACGATTTTTCGCCTGAGCAGGCCGACGCCTGCGCCGAGCTGCGCCCGCCGACCCGCGCATGGGGGCTGTCACTGGGTGACAGGGCCTGTCTGGCGCTGGGCAGAAAATTGGGATTGCCGGTACTCACCGCCGATCAGGCGTGGGACAGTGTACAGGTCGGCGTGACTGTAGAGTCGCTCAGGTGATGCCGAGGCGGAGACTGTTCAAAGTCAGGCCGAGCAGAAATTCTCATACCAAATTGAACAAAACTCTCAGAGTTTTGGCGAACGGAGCGGGCAGGCCCCTGATGGGGGTCCGTTCTGCCCAAGAAGTGAGTGTCAAAAAGTACGGTTTGGCGGAGGTGGAAGCGGGCAGGCGTGCTTAAGCGCGTCCGTTCTGCCCAAGAAGCGGGCAGGCGTCGTCAACGGCGCTGTTCTGCCCAAGACGGGAAT
>JANXWI010000109.1 GCA_025351205.1 Deinococcus sp. | reverse complement strand
TGACCGTTCACCACGCACAGATCGACAATCCAGTGGTCAGGAATGTATGGTTAAGATTGGGCGCAGACACCGAAAGGCACTGTAAGCACCCTTACTCTGTGAACCATGCTGAAGTGGCCTTCACAACCGCCTCTTTGCCCTCCACATGACCGCCTGAAGACACAGGGCAGCCGGGAACAGGCAGGAGAACGACTGCGGTGGTCAATCTCCGTGCCTGTTTTCCGGACCTGTGCCTCGGGGCTACGGTCTGGCCTTCTCCTCGGCGTCCGTCTTGGGCAGCTCGGCCAGATCGACCTGAATCGGCGCGGCCCGGAAGCTGGTCCTGGCGAGCGGCATCGGCACACCCTTCCCCCTGACCGCGTGCCAGATCATGTCGTTGAAACTGGCGTCGTTGACCCGGTCTTCCTGGCTGAAATCCATTCTGGCAGCGTCCTGCTGGCGGTACGCACCCGCCGCGTTCATCTGGTCGAGCGGCTGTTTGGGGGTGAGCGCCGTGTAGGGCGTCAGGTCGGGCGTGTCCTGAAAGGCCGCGACCATCGGGGTGGCCGCCGCGTCGAACTGGGTCATCGGGGCCAGGCCGAGAATCAGTTCCATGGTGCGGAGCATGCTCACCGTGCTGTAACTGGTGTGGTCGGGCGCATTGCGTTTGTTGTACGCGCTGACCACGTAGGCGGTGGTGCGGTGGGCGTCCACATGGTCCGGGCCGTTCTGGGCGTCGTCCTCGATCACGAAGATGGCGGTGTCTTTCCAGTACGGACTCCTGGAGACCGCCTCGACCAGTTTGCCCAGCGCCAGGTCGTTGTCGGCCACGTAGGCGGCGGGTACGGGCGAGCCGGCGCGGGTGCCGCTGGTGTGGTCGCGCGGCAGCCGGATCACGCTGAGCTGCGGCAGCTTGCCGTCCTTCACGTAGCCGTCGAACTCCGTTTTCCAGGCCTCAAAACGCACCTGATCGCTGACGCTCATGTCGTAGGTCGGGAAGGTCGGGCTGAGGTGGCCCTTCAGCACCGGGATAAACGGCGCGGGCTGGAGGTCAGGCGGCTTGCTGGCGAAGTCGGCGAACTCGCCGTAGCTGCGGAAGCTCAGCTTGGCCCGCTCGGCGAAGTCGAAGAGGTAGCCTCCCGTCGGCGCAGGCGCGCTTGATCCGCCCTCGAAGTCGTAGCCCCGGTTGCGGCCCGAATAGTTGGCGGGCCAGTTTTTCTGGGTGTACTCGGTGGCGACCCCGCCCATGGTCCAGTTGTGGCCGTCGGCGCTGACCTCGGCGTCGGCGTAGAAGCGGTCGAACAGCCCGAAGGTCTGGGCCAGCGCGTGCTGGTTGGGCGTCACGTCCGGCCCGAACAGCGTCAGGGCCTTGTCGCCGTCACCGCCCGCCACGTCGCCCAGCACCTGATCGTAGGTGCGGTTCTCCTTGATGACGTACATCACGTGCTTGATGGGCGTCGGGTCGCCGGGGCGACGGGGAATGGCGTGCGGGGTGGTGTCTGCCGCCGTGCGGGTCAGCAGGCCCTGCGTCTCGTCAAACCCGTTGTTCTTGACCACCTGGGCGGTCAGCGTCTTCAGCTCGGCGTTGCCGCTGGCCGTATCTGCGGGCAGGGCAAAGGTCTGCACGGTGCCGCGCGCCATCGCGGCGATGTACTGCTCCTGCTCGCTGGGCTTGCCGGGCACCGGCCCCTGAGGATTGGGGCCAGCGCCCAGGCCCTTCATGTTGGTCACGAACACCAGCGAGCCGTCGCTGCTGGTGGTGACGGTGCTGGGAAACCAGGCGGTGGGCACCAGGCCGCGCACCTTGAGGGTGGCGGTATCGACCACCGCCACGTCGTTGTTGCCAGCAACGGCGACCAGCAGGGTCTTGCCGTCGGGCGTGAGCGTCACGGCGTCGGGCATGCTGCCAAAAGGCGCGCCCGCGTACGGACTCAGTTTGACCTCGCCGCGCACGGCATTGGTCGCCGTGTCGATCACGCTGACGCTGTCGCTGTTGGCGTTGGCGACGTACAGCGCCGCGTTGTCGGGGGACAGGGCCAGCCCGCTGGGGTGGTCGCCCACCGCCACCCTGGCCGTCACCTTGAGGCTGGCCGTGTCGATGGCGCTCACGGCGCGGGCGTTCCAGTGCGACGCGTAGAGCGTCTTGCCGTCCTTGCTCAGCTCCAGTTGTACCGGCAGCGTGCCGATGGCCGCCGCACTGGCAGGTTCGCCGAAGGTCACGCTCTTCACGGCGGGGGTCGCGGGCGGGCTGCTCAGATCGATGGCCCCCACGCTGTTGCCCAGGTTCAGGGCCGCGTACAGCGTCTTGCCGTCGGGACTGATGGCCAGCCCGGCAGGGTAGGACACGGCCTTGGCGTCACCCAGCACGATGCTGGTTCCTTCGGTCAACCTCTGTGCCCTGGCGTCGAAGCTGAAGACCCGCACCTTGTTGTTGCCGCCCGCGCTGGCGTAGACCGCCTTGCCGTCCGGACTCCAGGCCACGCCGATGTACAGGGCCTCCGGGGCGATGTACGGAAGGGTTTGCACCACCTTGCGGGTGGCGGCGTCGAACAGTGCCAGGCTCTGCACGCCCTGGCCGTCGTTGCTGACCAGCAGAAAGCGCCCGTCCGGGCTTTTGGCCATGCCCATCGGGCGGTCCCCGACCTCCACGCTCAGGCCAGCCGGGGTCAGGCTCCAGTGGTTGGGCGTCAGGCCTGTGCCGTCCTGCTGCGGGCCGATCAATCCGAAAAAGCGGGTCTGGGTGCCCACGGCCAGCGCGCCGCCGAGCAGCAGCAGGGCTGCCAGAGGGCGCATCAACGTTCTCCCGTTCTGTTTCATGTTCGTCTCCCGGGTACGCGCCGAATCGGGCGCAACCCAGCGACCATAGGCTCACACGTTCAGGGCGGTGTCTGGCACTGGTCAGGGCCGCGTTCATCCTTTCTTCAGAATGGAGATTTGAATTCCGGTCAGACCGTTATGCGACACCTGCGGATTCAAACAAGCGAACAAGTGTCGTCAGCGGTCAAGCGTCTTCCACGGCGGTGCTCTGGCCAAGAAGGGCGCTGTCCTGCTCAAGAAGCGGCGTGGTGTCTTCAGGCGTGTCTTCAGGCAGGCATGCATGCCCAAGCACATATTGTCGTGAACGGAGCGACATGGCGTCCTCATATGAGCAAGCTCTCTCATCATTTTGGTCCGCTGGGTTCACAAGGTCTGCCCATAAACGCGTTGTGTTTCGGGTGGTTGAGTCGAACGCCCGACTGATAGACCCGGACTGGTAGACCCGGACTGACAGCCCCGGATTCTGGATGGCTGGACAGGGGCCGGTCAGCGGACCACCGATAGGCGCTGTCCTTTTCAAGATGGACGCTGCTCACTGAGTAACCTCGGCAAGGGCAAGCCCACCTCCAGGCACATAAAGTTTTGCCTACAGTTCTCATGCCCGTTATGCCAGACCCTGACCTCTGATTGACCCGCCGCGCCTACTGTTGAATTGTGAACAAACAGACGATGAAGACGTGGCCCGGCCCGACGATGGGCAGCGCGCTGTTGATTGGAGCGGTGCTGAGCCTTGGTGCGGTGCTGGGCCTCGGAGCGGTGCTGGCCCAGAGCGCGGCCACGCTGCCCAGAGTCCAGCACGTCCTCTTGATCAGCGTGGACGGCATGCACGAATCCGATCTGCGGCAGTACGTCGCCGGGCACCCCACCTCGGCGCTGGCGGCCCTGAGTGGCAGCGGCGTGACCTACTCTCAGGCGCGGTCATCCACGCCCTCGGACTCGTTTCCGGGGCTGCTGGCGCTGGTCACGGGCGGCACCCCGAAGTCCACGGGCGTGTACTACGACGACAGCTACGACCGCAAACTGAGCGCCCCCGGCAGCGACTGCAAGGTGGCCGGGACCGAGGTGGTCTACGACGAGAGCATCGACAAGAATCCGGGGCTGCTCGACTCGGGCGGCATCGACCCCATGAAGCTGCCGCGTGACCCGGCCAACGGGTGCAAGCCGGTCTATCCGCACAGCTTTCTGCGCGTCAACACCGTTTTCGAGGTCGCTCACGCCGCCGGTCTGCCCACCGCCTGGGCCGACAAGCACCCGGCTTACGACCTGGTCCAGGGGCCGTCCGGCACGGGTGTGGACGACCTCTACACCCCGGAGATCAACAACGCCACTTCCCCCACCGACTCGGAGGCCAAGACCGCCGCCTACGACGCCCTGAAGGTGAAGGCTGTTCTCAACCAGATCGGCGGCAAGGCGAGCACCGGGGCGACAGGCAAGGTTCCGGGCATCTTCGGCATGAACTTCCAGGCGCTCAGCGTGGCCCAGAAGACCACCGGCTACGCGGCCCAGGGCGCGCCGGGGCCGGACGTGACGGCGGCGCTGGAATTCGTGGACGCGTCTCTGGGTCAGATGGTGGCGGGCCTGAAGGCGGGCGGACTGAGCAGCAGCACCCTGATCGTGGTGAGCGCCAAACACGGCCAGTCGCCGGTAAACCGCTCGGCCCTGAAGATCGTGGACAGCAAGGCGCTGGGGGCGGCCATCAAGGCGGCGGCCCCGGCGGGCGTGGCGCAGCTCACCACCGACTCGGTGGGTCTGGTCTGGCTCAAAGACGGCAAACAGGCCGGCGCGGTGGTTGCCGCACTTACGGCCAGCAAGGCGGCCCTGAGCATCGAGCGCGTGCTGAGCGGCGCGGCTTTAAGAGCGCAGTTCGGCGATCCGGCCAGCGACAGCCGGGTACCCGATCTGGTGATCGTTCCCACCCAGGGCGTGATCTACACCAAGCCCACGGCCACCAAGGTCGCGGAACACGGCGGCTTCGGTGAAGACGACACCCACGTCGCGCTGCTGCTCAGTGGCCCTGGCTTCCACGCGGGCACTGTCAGCGCCCCGGTCACCACCACCCAGGTCGCGCCCACGCTGCTTTCGGCCCTGGGCCTCGACCCGAAGGCGCTTCAGGCCGTGGTGCAGGAAGGCACGGCCATTCTGCCGCTGAAGTAGTCGAGGTCGGTCCATTCCTCAATCTTTTGTTCGCCGGAGAATCCATGTTCAACGCTAAATTGACCGCCCTCGCCGGAATCGCCCTGACCCTCAGCGCCTGCACCACCACCCCCGTTCCAGGCAGCTCCGGCCTGACCAGCGGCGTCTGGACGCCCACCGGTCCCCTTCAGGTCGCTTCTGTGATCGGTGGCCCCTGGACCCTGGGCCAGAACAGCGCCACCCTGGGCCACGCGATGGCCGGGTACTGCGACGCCTACCCGGCGGGAAAATTGCAGGTCAACAGCGGCAAGCAACTGATGCAGCCGTATTACTTTCCGTTTATCACCGGCACTGGCCTGAACCTGGACGGCTACTTCGATTACCGCGTCAAGGACCAGGACGAGGCGCTGGTGCACGCCACCTCCACGGACGGCGGCCTGACCTGGACGCCTGACGCCGCGCCCAAGCTGCGCCTGAACGGCGCGGCCTGCCCCAAGGACGACAACACCCCGGTGGCCAACGACAACGGCCAGGGCCACCCGGTGGTGCTCAAGGTGCCGACCAGCGCCGGAAGCAGGACTTACCTGTACACCTTAGACCGCGCATCGGGCGTGGCCGACAGCGGCGGCCTGCTGATCCACGACCTGGCGGGCGGCGTGGCTGCGCTGCCAAGCGACGAGCCGGTGAGCGTGGCGGTCCCGGTTCCGGCGGGCGTCCGGCAGACGGTGGGGTTGCAGAACCCCGATGGCATCCTGGGGGCCATTCCCGGCACCGGCACTGACGCGGCCACCAATCCGCTCAAGGTGATGTACCTGAAAAAGCCCAAGGGAACGGCCACCGTGCCCGCTGAGGGGCTGGACGCCAGCAAACTGTGTACCGACGCACAGTCCAAACCGTCTACCGGCAAGGCGGCCAACAACGACCGCACCGAACTGCGGATTGCCAGCACCGCCGACGGCGTGACCTTTACCGACCTGGGCGCAGTGAGCGGCCTGAACAACCCCAACGACAACGCAGGTACCAACGGCTTCCGCTACGTCGGGCCGCGCGGAACCCTGCTGCGCTACACCGACGGCAGCTACGGGCTGTTCTTCTCGGGTGGCAACTGCCAGGACGGCGACAGCGACGCCTACCACTTCATCGGGTACGCCCACTCCAGGGACGCCCTGAGCTG
>JANXWI010000108.1 GCA_025351205.1 Deinococcus sp. | reverse complement strand
GGCGGCCAGGAAGGCCAGGACACGCACGGCAGGTTCGAGCTGTACATCGGCTGCTTTCTGCGCCGCCTCTGGCCGCTGCCAGCCCGTGAGCGCCCGCGCCTGTTCGCCCAGTGGGCGGGCCTCGACGATACCGCCATGTTGGAGGTCCAGGTACTGTCCACCCTCACGGACGTACAGGTCGATAAGCTCGCCGGGCAGCACCTCTATGGCTATCACGTCCGGCTTCCATCTGGTGAGGCGATTGACAGTGGAGGCCAGGGCAGTGTCGGGCGTGCTGTGGTCCAGATGCCGCGTACCCAGTACCAGTACCTCAGTCGGCTGACCAGTGAGCGCAGGAGGCATGGTTGAACATAACAGGAGGGAATGAAGACACGCCTTTGTGTTGAACAAAGTGTTCTCTCCCGTACCAGATGACTCCCAACCGGACGCCATGCCAGCACCATCATTCCAAAACCATAAAAGCTCCCGCCCAGGCGCAGGCGGGAGCAGTCGGTGGTGACCCCAACGGGATTCGAACCCGTATCGTTGCCTTGAAAGGGCAGTGTCCTAACCCTTAGACGATGGGGCCACACCCCAGACATCCGCACACGCAGCCAGCGCATGTGCCGCCCTTTCAAGAGTGCTTTTCAGCACGCCCGCAAGACTACAGGGCAGGGGGGCGGGTGTCAAGCATGAATCGCCCTTTTATCGACGGCCATCGCCGCTTCCCTGACCGCCTCGCTGAGCGTCGGGTGGGCGTGGACGGTGCGGGCCAGGTCCTCGGCGCTGCCGCCGAACTCCATGATCACCACCGCCTCAGCGATCAGCTCGGACACGTTGGGGCCGACCATGTGCACGCCCAGAATCCGGTCTGTGGCGGCGTCGGCGATCACCTTCACGAAACCTCGCGTGTCGCCGTGCCCCAGTGCGCGCCCGTTGGCCGTGAAAGGAAACTGCCCGGTCTTGACGCTCAGGCCCCTGCCTGCGGCTTCCTGCTCGGTCAGGCCCGCCCAGGCGATCTCGGGCGTGGTGTAGATGACCCAGGGAACGGTGTCGTAATTCACGTGCCCCGACTGCCCGGCCAGCTGCTCTGCCAGCGCCACGCCCTCGTCCTCGGCCTTGTGGGCCAGCATGGCGCCGCCGATCACGTCACCGATGGCGTAGACCCCCTTGAGGTTGGTGGCGAAGTGCGCGTCCACCTTCACAAAGCCGCGCTCGTCTAGGTTCAGGCCCACCGCCTCGGCCCCCAGGCCCACCGTGTGCGGCACGCGGCCCACCGAGACGATCAGGCGGTCAAACTCCGCCTCCACCGCCCTGTCCTTCTCGGTGTAGCTCACCTTGACGCTGGACCCGGTGTCGGTGATGCTGTCCACCCTGACCGAGAAGTGGAAGTCCAGGCCCTGTTTCTGAAACTCGCGCAGGGCCAGTTTGCTCACGGCGGCGTCGGCAATCGGCAGAAAGCCCGGCTGCGCTTCGAGCACCGTGACCTGAGCGCCCAGCCTGCGCCACACGCTGCCCAGCTCCACTCCGATGACGCCCGCGCCGATCACGCCCAGGCGTGCGGGCACTTCCGGCAGGTTCAGTGCGCCGGTGTTTTCCACGATCCGTTCACTCCAGGCCACCCCCGGCAGGGCGCGGGGGCTGCTGCCCGTCGCCACGATCACGTGCTTTGCCAGAACCTCGGTCCCGGCAGCGTCGATCACCCAGCCCTCGCCTTCCGGGCGCAGCAGTCGGCCCAGGCCGTGAATGCTGGTCACTTTATTTTTCTTGAACAGGAAGGCCACGCCGCCCGTCAGCTTGTCCACCACGCTGTCCTTGCGGGCGTGCATCCGGGCCAGGTCGATGCTGGCACCCTGCACCACGATACCGTGTTCCTGCGCCTCGTGCGTGATCATCTCGTACTTCTCGCTGCTGTCCAGGAGCGCCTTGCTTGGAATGCAGCCGACGTTCAGGCAGGTGCCACCCAGACTGCCCTTGCCGCCCCGCTCAAACGCATCTATGCAGGCCACCCTGAAGCCCAGTTGCGCGGCGCGGATGGCCGCCACGTACCCGGCAGGCCCGCCACCGATCACCAAAACATCGTAAGAATCCATGCCCTGAGTCTAACGACTGGCCGCGCCGTTCACAGGGACAAGGGTCAGGATAGAGGTGCCTGGAGGGGTGACAGTGCGGACGGTTCAGGGCTTTGAGTGGCTGAGGCGAGAAGGCCGCATTGCACCATCAACCAATGAGAATTGGAAGGGGGCAACTTCTGGTGGGTCATTGGACGCCCGGCCCGTTCACCCCCTCTGCAAGCAGCTGTACCAGTTCCCAGACCTCCAGCCGCTCAGGCTTCCTTCCCAGTTGCCCAGTCCAGAAAATCCTTCAGGTCTGCGTGCTGCGCCTCCAGGCTTGGCAGGTGGACATACATCATGTGCCCGGCCTCGTAGAAAGATTCGCGGATGTTGCCGCGCAGCTCCGGGGCCAGCCCCAGGTGGTCGAAGGTGTGGCGGGACGCGTGGTACGGCGTGGCGAAGTCGTAGTAGCCCGACGCCACATACACCTTGAGGTGCGGGTTCTGGTGCAGGGCGAGGCGCAGCAAATCGGACACGCGCACGTAAGAGTTTTCGAACTCCCTGTAGCTCCAGGGCCGCACCCGCGAGGTCAGCACCTCGTAGGGCAGGTCCGACGAGAAGCCCAGCTCGGCGTGCAGCAGGTGGTTGACGGCGGCGGTGTACGGTCCCTGGATGGCGCTCATGCTGGGGTCGTACTCGGGCGCGTCTGCGCTGTCGCCCACCCGCACGGGAGCGGTGAAGCGCCCGTCGAGGCGGCCCACCACCTTGCCCTCGCCTGCCAGCAGCTCACGACAGTAGCGCCACAGCGGCACGCGCAGGTCGCAGCCGAGGATGAACTCGGCGCTCAGGCCGCACAGGCGCGAGTAGATCTCGGCCACCGCGCGCCGCTCGCTCTCCGGCAGCCGGGTGCCCAGGTGCAGGGCGCGGCTGTACTCGCCGTCGGCAAACTGCTCGGCCTCGGCCAGCACGTCTTTCAACGCCAGCCCATCTTCCAGCCGCCCGTGATACCAGGCCACCGCCGCGTAGCTCGGCAGGTGCAGCACGTAGGCCAGGTCGTGACCGGGCGTGAAGTCCACCGTTGCAAAATCCAGAATGCTGCTCACCAGCATCACGCCGTTCAGAAACAGGCCGTGCTTCTGAGCCAGCAGGCTGCTCAGGGCGGCGGCGCGGGTGGTGCCGTAACTCTCCCCGATCAGGAACTTGGGCGACAGCCAGCGGTCCGCTCGGGTGGTCCAGAGCCGGATGAACTCGGCCACCGTGTCCAGGTCGGGGCCAAAGCCGTGGAAGTCGCCGGGCTTCTGCCCCTCTTCGGCCCGCGAGTAGCCGGTGCTGACCGGGTCGATGAACACCAGGTCGCTCTGCACCAGCAGGGTGAAGTCGTTGTCTGTCAGGCCCCAGGGCGGCCCGGTGAGTGCGCCCGCGTCGCCCATCACCACGCGTCTCGGCCCCAGGAGGCCCAGGTGCAGCCAGACACTGCTGCTGCCGGGGCCGCCGTTGAAGCTGAAGGTCAGGGGGCGCTCGGCGGGCGCGTCACTGTGGAGCGCGTAGGCCACGAAGAACACCCGCGCCCTGGCCTGATGCCCCTGCGAAACGCCGTCCTTGAGCGCCTCGTCGCGCAGCACCATCGTTCCGGCGGTGGCGGTGTAGTGCAGCGTCTGGTTGCCAATGATCATGGTATGGCGCGTGACCACGATGTTGTCCTGCACGTCTTTTGCCCCAGCAGGGACAGGGGCAGGCTGAACCATAGAGGGCTGGGCGGGCGTCTCGGGAGGCATGCTCAGAGTTTAAGCGTCTTGGGGGCCAGCACACGGTCCACCGATCTGAGGGGAGTTGTCTTGTGAGCCTTCTCTTGATGCTCGGCCCGTTCACCCCCTCCCCAGCCCTCTCGTTCCGAGCTGTGTCAGTCCCCCCCCAAGAGGGAGGGAACAACACCGCCCACATTCACCTTACCCGAATCGCCTGACGGCATACCGAAAGGGTTCAGGAATCAATTGGACGGAGTTTCAACGTCGTCAACACTTCAGCGCTGAACCCTGGGCACCTCGGCGTCCGGCCCCAGCTTCTTCGGCTCACGGAACTCGATGTGCTCCCACTCGCCCTCTTCCGTGACGCTCAGACCCGAATTCATTGCCCGGAGCTGCTCGACCACCGCCTGCACCAGATCGTCGGGCGTGCTGGCCGCGCTGGTGATGCCCACCGCCCGCACGCCGCTCAGGTCCAGCCCGTCCAGGTCGGCCACGCTGTCCAGGCGGTAGGCGCGGCCACACTGCTCCTGGGCCAGTTCCAGCAGCCGCATGCCGTTCGACGAGTGCGTGCTGGTCAGCACCAGAAAGGCGTCCACTGAGGCAGCGATGCGCTTCACCTCGTCCTGGCGGTTCCTGGTGGCGTAGCACAGGTCTTCGCTGGGCGGAATCAGCATGGCCGGAAAGCGCGATTTCAGAATTTCGACGGTGCGGCGGGTGTCGTCCACGCTCAGGGTCGTCTGGGTCAGCACCACCACCTTGCCGGGGTCGGGCACGCTCACGGTGTGCGGATCGCTCAGACCCTCGCCGGACTTGCCCAGCACGCCCACCAGCACGGTACTTTCCGGAGCCTCGCCCCGCGTGCCGATCACCTCCTGATGCACGGCGCTGTCTCCGATCAGCAGGATGGTGTAGCCCTCGCGGGCGTACTTTCTGGCCTCGGTATGCACCTTGGTCACCAGCGGGCAGGTGGCGTCGATGGTGTTCAGGCCCAGTTCCCGCGCCCGCGCCCGCACCAGCGGACTGACCCCGTGGGCGCTGAACACGATGGTGTCGCCGCCGCCCGGCAGGGCCGAGACCGCGTTCAGGTCCTCGACGAAATGCACGCCCTGCTGCTGCTCCAACCTTTGCACCACCGTATGGTTGTGGACGATGCTGTGGTACACCGTGACGGGTTTTGCTTCGGTGCGGGCGGCCTTCTCGACGGCCCCAATCGCCATCACGACGCCCGCGCAGAAACCACGGGGTTTGGCGAGAACTACGCGCTCGATCATGGAAACAGTTTAGAACGGCACCGGAAGGGAAACTGGACGACCCTGCACGTTGGGCCGCTGAGGGTTGAGCAGGGAGTGGGCATAAAAGTGTCTCAGACCTTCTACAACCTCGGTGCCAAAAAAGAAGAACCCCGCTATAGACGAGGTTTCAGCCTGGTGGGCGGTGAGGGATTCGAACCCCCGACCCGTCGCGTGTAAAGCGAAAGCTCTACCGCTGAGCTAACCGCCCCACCTGCCGCACCCGTGAAGATTCAGGGGCTTTCAGAGTGTAGACGCTGGGCCGGGAAGGGTCAAGATTCAGCGGACTCGGAAACAGGGTCGGGGGCCGCCACCCAGCCACCCAGCCGCCCATGCAGATCGGCGGCCAACGACAGCAGAGAGGCGTCGCTCCAGGCCGGGCCACACAGTTGCAGCCCCAGCGGCACGCCGCCCGCCAGCCCGACGGGCACGTTCACGCTCGGGTAGCCCGCCTTGGCCCCCACCGCCGCGCCCGCCAGCCTGGGAAACACCACGGCGTCCAGACCTGAGGCAAACAGCGGGTCCAGGCCCTCGTTCCGGCTCAGGCGCAGGTCGCGCGCCCTCGCCAGCGCGTAGGCCCGCTCGGACAGGTCGCCGCGCGTACCCTGGGCCGCCTGGAGCAGCGTCATGCCGTAGCGTTGCAGCCGCTCGGGATCGGCGTCCGAGGCTTCGGTGACTTCCAGCAGAGACTTCGGGCCGTGCTGCGCGCCGCTCAGGTAGGCGTTCAGGTCAGCCCGGAACTCGTAGATCAGCACCTCGGTGTGCCAGCCGTCCAGCTCGGCGGCGGTGGCGAGGGGGGCCGGGTCGGTCAGCACGGCACCGGCGTCCTGCATGGCCTTCAACGCCGCTCCGAGCCGTTCTTTCTGCTCGGCGCTCAGGTCGTCCCAGTAGTGTTCGCGCACGATCCCGATGCGGGCGCCCGCCAGCGCCCCCGGCCTGATGGCGAAGTCGAGGGTGGGAGCATTCAGTGTCGCCGCGTCGTCAATGTACTCACCCTGCAACACGCCCGCCAGCAGCGCCACGTCGGCGGCGCTGCGGCCCATCGGCCCGGCGGTGTCCTGACTGTGGGCAATCGGGATAATGCCGGTGCGCGGCATCAGACCCACGGTGGGCTTCAGGCCGACCAACCCATGCTGATGGCTGGGCGACAGAATACTGCCGCTCGTCTCGGTGCCAATCGCAATCGGGGCCAGCCGCGCCGCCACGCCCGCGCCGCTGCCGCTGCTGCTGCCGCCAGTGTCATGGCCTCCCTGCCAGGGGTTGACGGTCTGCCCGCCGTGCGAACTGTAGCCGTTGGGCATGCCGAGCGTCATGAAGTTGGCCCACTCGGTCATGTTGGCCTTGCCGATCACGACGGCCCCGGCCTGCCGCAGCCGGGCCACGATGGGCGCGTCTGTGGTGGGCTGATGACCTGCCAGCAGCGCACTTCCGGCGGTGGTGTGCAGCGGGGCCACGGTGTCGATGTTGTCCTTGACCAGCACCGGCAGGCCGTGCAGCGGGCCTCGCTGCGCCGCTGGCAGGGCGTCGAGGGCGCGGGCCTGCTCCAGCGCCAGCGGATTGACCTCCAGCACCGCCCGCAGCCGGGGATTGTGCGCCTCTATTCGCTCCAGGTAAACCGACATGACGCTCTCGGCGCTCAGTTCTCCGCTGTGCAGCAGGGGCAGCAGTTCGCTGACGTTCAGGCTCAGAACCTCGGGAAGGGCAGTGTCCATACAGGCAGCCTAGCAGCCGCGTTCATGCCCGCGCCGCCGCGCTACCTTACGTGGCATGACCGACGCGCACCAGCCCGATCCTGTTTCCGCCCCCGTGAGCGTCGCCTACCAGGGCAACCCCGGCGCTTACGGCGAGATCGCGGCGCTCAACACCCATCCGCACGCCGCTCCGCGCGGCTACCCGACCTTTCACGAGGTGCTGGACGCCGTGACGCGCGGCGAGTGCCAGCTGGGCGTGATTCCGGTGGAAAACAGTCTGATGGGCGCGATCCTGCAATCGGTGGACCTGCTGCTGGAAACCGATCTGCATGTGGTGCGCGAGGTGACGGTGCGGGTCAGCCACGCGGTGATGGTGATGCCGGGCGTGAAACTGGGCGACGTGAAGCGGGTCTACTCGCAGCAGCCAGCACTGGACCAGTGCACCACGTTTCTGCGCGAACACGCCCTGACGCCGGTCACCGCCCACGACACGGCGGGCAGCGCCAAGGAGCTGTCGGCGCGCGGCAGCCGGGACGAGGGCGTGATCGCCTCAGCCCGCGCCGCCGAGCTGTACGGCCTGGAGGTGCTGGAGCGCGGCATCGAGGACGAGCCGTTCAACTTCACCCGCTTCATGGTGCTGTCCCCCCAGGAGCCTGAGCCAAGCGACGAGCCGCACAAGACCAGCGTGGTGTTCGCGGTGCGCCACACCCCCGGTTTCCTTCTGGAAACGCTGGCGCAGCTGCGGGGGCTGAACCTCTCGAAGATCGAGTCGAGGCCCCGCAAGGACCGCGCCTGGAGCTACCTGATCTACATCGACATCGAGGGCGACGCCCGCGACCCCCAGGTGGCGCTGGCCCTGGCCGGGGTGCTGCGCAAGGCCAGCTTCGCCAAGATCATCGGCAGCTATCCCAGGTCGTTGGAGGCGATAGAGTCGTGATTTGGGAGGCAATCGCTCCGGTGTCCCTTAAAGGGACGGGAAAACTGGAAGAAGCGCCAGAGCTTTTTGGCTGACCGGAAGCATGTTGAAATTGATGCTGTCGAATGCTCGGCCCGTTCACCCCCTCCCAACCTCCCCCCTCAAGGGGGAGAGGCTATAGACAGTGTGTATGACGGCTGAGACGCCTGTTGCGGTTCCCCTCCCCCCGGACCCTCTCCCGCAGGGGGCGAGGGAGAAACGTTGAGTAGCGCCAAAGCTCTGCGGTCAAAACTGGTCGCCAGATTGAATTGGCAATCCTAAAAAACAGTGTCCGCACAGCCTTCGGCGGATCAAATACGCGCCCAGGCAATTCTGTGGCAGAGGCGAACTCGCAAGCTTTTCAGTTTAAAGAAGCGGATTTCCGCCTTCCAGATGCGTGAAACCAGAGTCAATACCCCGTGGAATGAGCCGACGCACTTTGCCAACAGCGTAGCGCTTGACGGTTCTGTTTAGCCCCCCCTGCCCCTTCGGGGCGACTGGCTGGTCGTCGGGGACGGCCCCTTCTCTGGCTAGATTGATCAACGCGTCTCTGGTCAGAGCGGTAGGGGGCTGGGGGGTGGGGAAAGGCAAATGCTCGAAGCCAAAGCCGACCAGACCCTAGAGCATTTGTCAAAAAGGCTTTCTCTTTTTGACCGACTGGAAGGAGTGAATTTAGTGGAGTATTGGGCATGATGGAGCTGACAAAAGGCAGTTGTTTTGGCAGTGGAATTATGACAAATGCTCTAGACGTCAAGAATAAACTTGGGTCGGAAGCCAAGCCCGTCAGCAGCCACCAGGTCGGTGGGAATGTCGCCCCAGTATTGCAGGCTGCGGGCCACGGAAACGCCGTGCAGATGCCCATACACCACGCGCTCGGGACGGTACTGGGCGATCAGGTCGGTAAACCCGGTGGGCGCAAACTGCGGCCCGGTGGGCGGATAGTGCAGCATCAGAATGTGCCGCGCCCCCGGCGTTCCGGCCCCCAGCCTGCGCGCCGCTTCCAGCGACAGCCGCAGCCGCTCCAGTTCGCGCTCGTAGATGCGCCGGTCCTCGTCGGTGAAGCTGTCCGGCCCCGGCGTGACCCAGCCGCGCGTGCCCGACACGATCAGGTCACCGATCCGCAGCGCGTCGTTCTGCACCGCCAGCATCCCGGTGGACAGGGCGGCGCGCAGCTTGCCGATGGCAGGCCACCAGTAGTCGTGGTTGCCGCGCAGCAGCACCTTTGTGCCCGGCAGGACCGCGACATGCGACAGGTCCTCCAGCGCCTCAGGCAGCCGCATGGCCCAGCTCAGGTCACCGGGCAGCAACACCACGTCATCCTGGCCCACCGTCTCACGCCACTGCTCGAAGATCATTTCCGGATGCCCGGCCCAGTTCGGCCCGAAGACCGTCATGGGCTTGGGGGCCGTGAACGACAGGTGCAGGTCAGCGATGGCGAATACGCGCATGGAGGCTCCGGGACAGGGTGACGGTTCGGGCGACAGGGCGTCCAGACAACGGCGGCTACAAAAAAAGGGCGACCCTCCGCGAGAGCCGCCCAGCGTGGTCGGGGCGAGAGGATTTGAACCTCCGACCCCGTCGTCCCGAACGACGTGCGCTACCAAGCTGCGCTACGCCCCGAACCACTGCGCCCGTCTCCGACTGCCCAGCTTCCGACTGCCCGGAAGAGTGCCCAGAAACTCAGGTGCGTTACGGATGATAGCCTCGCTCTGGAAGCCTGTCAAGGCGGGGCACTCCGGCCCGGACGCGGCTGGCTCAGGATAAACTACCGCCCATGTTCCCCAGAACCGCCGTGCTGATCGGGCGCTTTCAGCCGCCGCACCGGGCGCACCTGGCCCTGATCCGGCAGGCACTGGGGCTGGCCGCAGAACTGGTGATCGTGCTGGGCAGTGCCCGCAGCGCCCGCACCGTGCGCAATCCGCTGAGTGACCGTGAGCGGGCCAGCCTGATGAGGTCCATACTGGAGCCTGAGGGCATCGAGTGGCGGCGGGTCCGGCTGAAGGCGGTGCCGGACGCCTTCTACAACCTGCCGATGTGGGTGCGGAGCGTGAGGCAGGCGGTGCGGGACGAACACGCCGTGCTGGTGGGCTTCGAGAAGGATGCCAGCAGCTTTTACCTGCGGCTGTTTCCGGAGTGGCAGGCCGCGCCAGCTGAATTCCTGCCAGGCCTGAACGCGACGGACGTTCGCGGGGCCATGTACCAGGGCGACTGGGACGCGGTGGCCGGGGCCGTGACGCCGGGGGTGTTGAGCGGGCTGCGAGCCTTCGCACAGACCCCCGACTTTGCCGAAGTGCAGCGGGACAGAGAGGCAACCCTGGCGCTGGCCGCCGCTGGCCCCATCCGCACCGTGGGCACGCTGCTGGTGTCGGAAGGTCGGATGCTGCTGCGGCCCCGCACAGAGCGGCCAGGGCTGGGGCTGTGGGCCATTCCCGAGGCTGACAGCGCGGAGGCGGCCACACAGACCGTGCTCAAAGAGATTCCGGTCCTTCCAGTCCGCCTGCGCCAGCGCCTGCTGAACCACCCGCAGCGCCTGCCGGGCCTGGACTGGCAGACCGAGGCCGGGCTGTACCGCCTGCCTGCCCAGACCCTGTCGCTCCAGCCAGGGGCTGAGTGGCACGCTCTGGACACCGTATACAGTCAGCCGGAACGCTTTTTCGCCGACCACGCCCAGGGCGTCCGGGCGCTGCTGGAGGACTGGCCGGCGTGAACTCCTACCGCCACCAGCCGTCCTGTGGGCTGACGGGCATGGCCCGCTTGTGCCGGGTCGCAGTAAACCACCGCTCGATGGTGGCCGCCGCCCCGGGCGCAACGCTCCTGCCTTCCAGGTAATCGTCGATCTGGTCGTAGCTCACGCCCAGCGCGGCCTCGTCGGGCAGGCCGGGTCGCTCGTCTTCCAGGTCGGCGGTGGGCACCTTGAGATACAGGCGCTCGGGCGCTCGCAGGTGTTCTAACAGGGCGCGGCCCTGGCGCTTGTTCAGGCCCACCAGGGGCGTCAGATCCACGCCGCCGTCGCCGTACTTGGTGTAAAACCCCGTGACCGCCTCGGCGGCGTGGTCGGTGCCCACCACCAGCAGGTTCCGCTGCCCGGCCAGGGCGTATTGCAGGGCCATACGCGCGCGGGCCTTGAGGTTGCCGCGCACGAAGTCGCTCAGCGGCCCTCCCAGCGCTTCCTGCACGCTGCGGGCCGCCGCGTCGGTGGCCGGGCCGATGTCCAGCGTCACCACTTCCGGTGCCCGGATGAAGCTCAGGGCCAGCTGCGCGTCGGCCTCGTCGGCCTGGACGTGGTACGGCAACCGGGCCGCCACGAAGGTATACCCCTCGCCCAGCTCGGCACCAAGTTCGACGCTGAGTTCGGCAATGGCCAGCGCGCACAGCCGCCCGGTCAGGCTGGAGTCCTGTCCGCCGGACACGCCAAGCACGAGGCCGCGCGCGGGCGTGCCGAGCAGGTACGCCTTCAGGAAGTCCACGCGGCGGCGCACCTCATGGGCCG
>JANXWI010000063.1 GCA_025351205.1 Deinococcus sp. | reverse complement strand
GTAGATCTGCTGCTCATGCCCGGAACAAAGGTGCTGTTCTGGGCGGTGGGCGAATGCCCGTTCTGCGGCGCGAAGCATTACCACGCGGCAGGAACCGAGCGTGACGACCCCGGCGAGCGGCTGGGCGAGGTCCAGGCCGGGTGCGGAGGCGGCGCGTACATCCTGGCGTTGCCGCCCCGGCCCCTGCGCAAGAAGGGCAAAAAAGGCAAACGCCGCGCCTGGGACGACTGGAGCGACGAGTAACGGCCCTCTGCTTCTGTTCCCGAGGCTGTTGTTCCAGTCGCTACTTCTGGCCCAGCCGTTCAGACAGCAATTCGTACACGCCGTCTTCGTCGGCCCAGGTCGCCAGCTGCACGTTCGCTGCGCCTTCTGTACGGGTGGTCATGCCGGATGTTCCCCCCTCGTCCGTGTTGACATGCACGCGGGCCGCCTCCAGCCTGAACAGTCCTGGCCGGATCAGGTAGGCCACCGTGCAGGGGTCGTGCAGCGCCCCGATTTTCTGGTCGCGCTTCTCGATCATGTCCAGGTAGCCGCCGAGCATGCTGGCCGTGAGTGAGGCCGCCGCTGTGCCCAGGGCGTGCAGCGCTGCCTCGCGTTCACGGGTCACGCGCACCTGCCGGGTCAGGTTCAGGCCGAACAGCACCACGTTCGCGCCGCTCTCCAGCACCACCCGCAGCGCGTGCGGATCGGCGTAGGCATTGAACTCGGCCCAGGGCGTGACGTTGCCCAGTTTGGGCGACCCCACCTCGATGCTGCCGCCCATGACCACCACCTCGCGCAGCCCCTTCAGGAAACCGGGGTGCAGCCGTTCGGCCAGGGCCAGATTGCTCAGCGGCCCGGTGGCGCAGAGGGTCAGGGAATCGCCATACCTGTCTGCCAGTTCGAGCAGCGCCAGGGCGGCGTGCAGGGGCTTCGGCTGCCCGCTCACCTCTGGCCCCCCTGTTTGTGGCAGCGTCACGCCGCCCAGCCCGCCGCGCCCGTGAATCTTGGGGGCATAGACCGGAGACCGCACCAGCGGCCCCTCGGCCCCGGCGTACACCGGAACGTGCGCGTGGCCCGCGAAGTCCAGCAGCTCCAGGGCGTTGCGTGTGGTGCTTTGCAACGACACGTTGCCGTGCGTGGTGCTCACCGCCAGCAGGTCGAGTTCGGGGCTGTGCAGGGCCAGCAGCAGGGCCACCGCGTCGTCGGTTCCAGGGTCGCAGTCGTGAACGAGGGGGCGGAGCGAAGTAGACATGGGGCCAGTCTAGAGCCAGGCATTACAGAGACAGGCGTCCCAGAGCCAGGCGTCTCAGAGCCAGGCAGTCCTGTCGCCCGCCTGTGTCAGACTGACGCATGACCAGCCCCCCTGGTGATCCCACTCCTGATAACAACATGCTTGACAAGAATGCCTCTGATCAGCCGTCAACTGATTCGCAGTTCTCTGTCCAGCCCCCATCTGGCCAGCCCTCATCCGGTCAGCCCTGGGGGCCACCACCCGTCGCCGGTCAGACGGTCCCCGGTCAGCCCCAGTTCACCCAGCCCGGCCTGGACCCCTGGGGCCGCCCGGCGCTGGAGTTCGATCCGGCGACCAACCGGCTTGCCCTGGCGCGCGCCTCGGCCCGGCTGAACACCTGGCTGGGCGTGCTGATGGTCCTGCTGCTGCTGTCAGGGGTGGCCTCGGCGCTGGCGGTGTTTTTCGGCGGACAGGCCGGGCTGAATGCCCTGACATCGCTCGGCAACAGCGTCACCGTTCCGGCCTACACCAAGTTGTTGCTGGCCCTGGCCGCGCTGCTGACGCTGGCCTGGAGCGCCATCTACCTGGCTGTGCTGAACTGGGCACGCGAACTGCTCGGGCGGCTGGCGGGCTGGGCAGTGGGTACTGGGCAGAATATGGGCACTGGGCAGAGTCTGGGCACTGGGCAGAATATGGGCACTCCGCAGCATATGGGCGCCCCACAGAGCACGGCCCCCGACGCTGCACGGATTGAACAACTGCGGCGCACGCTGGCGGGCTGGCTGACCTTCGGGCAATGGGGAACGGTGGCAGGCACGGTGCTGAGCGCCGCCCTGGTGCCCGTAACGCTGGCGGTGACGGCCCGGTTGACCAATGCCTATCTTCCCGATTCCAGTGGCGATCTCGGCAGCTTCGGCCCCGGCTTCGTGGCGTTTCAGACTGTTTCCAGTCTGGTGTCTGCCGTGCCGGGCGTGGTGATCGTCTGGCTGATCCTGGGGGCCATCCGGCGCTTCATGAACCTGGCGGTGCAGCGGGCGCGTGGGCTGGCCACCGCCCCGGTGTGGCCCGCCGCCAAGCTGGTCGGCAACTGGTTTGTGCTGCCCATGATCCTGCTGGGACTGGGGCTGCTCAATGTGCTGGTGCTCACGCTGGTGCTGGGCATTTTTGGGACCGTCGGTCTGAGTCAGATGACAGCCCTGGACACGTCGTCTGCGCTGCTCAGAAGCGTCCTGGCCTGGGCCATCCCGCTCGCGTTCGGCTTTCTGATCTTCGCTCTCGTGATCTACGGGCTGTATCTCGCCCTGCTGATCTTGTCGCGCAGCTACGCGATGTCGCTTGGCCGCCTGCTCGACCTGGGCACACTCGATCCGGGCACGCTCGATCCGGGCACGCAGGCCGCACCCGGCAGCCCCGCGTTGCCCACCGGCTCGGTGGGAGAAAACCCCAACGTCTACAAGGGGTATCAGTGACACGGATTCTGAAGCGAATCCTGTGCGGGTTGCAGGTTCGGAGCATCTGATCAACGGAGGTGTGTGCTTTGCCCCTCGCCCCTGTAGAAGAGGGGCGCTGCGTCAGCAGCAGGGTGAGGGGGTCACCCAACGACCTCGTTAATTCAACTGCTCTCATCTGCCCCGCACGCGCGAGAACACATGCAAGCCCTGATTCTCAACAGGGGTTCATCTGCCCGGTTCCCGCCCAGGCCGGGCGGCGGCTAGGCTGCGGCATGACCACCAATCCAGACCTGACCACCCCAGACCTGACCACCCCAGACCGGACCAGCCCAGACCGGACCAGACCGGACCAGCCCAGACCGGACCAGCCCAGACCGGACCGATGCGAACGGGACAGACCACGGCGACAGTGACACCGACGCCTCCCGAATCGTGATTTCCGGTCTGGACGAGCCGGAAGGTCAGCAGGATTCAGGCGACGTCAACATCAGCCCGGTGGACGAAGCGGTCAACCGCCTCAACGCTCAGAAGGCGCGGGGCGAACCTGAGGATGAGGACGGGTAAATCGGTGTCCACGGCCAGCTTTCCGGCGGGCTAGAGGTTGTCTGCCAACAGTAGTTTGGCCGTGGTACGGATGCTGCCAGCCTCCTTGATGCGCTAGCGGTTGCTCAGGGCAATTTCAAGCGATAACAGCTTGACAACCACCGTAGCGGGCAACAGCGTGGCAAGGTCTTCAGATGTAGTGGATACGGCAATGAGACATGGACAGCGTAGCGCCACGAGAGCAGCACAGGATGGGCAATTTGCCGTTTTTTATGAGTGTATAATGCAGTATAATAGCTCATGGATATCACCACTGCCGTCATGAATGCGCTCAATGCTCAGGCAGCTTTCAATCAGCAGCAGCAAGCCAATATGGTGCTGAGTATCGCCATAGGTTTCTTCAGCGGTTTAGTTCCGGCTCTTCTGGGTTTAGTTCGCAGACAATGGGGATTGGGTTTTTTTGGATTCATTCTCTGTCTTGGCGGGGGATACTTAGGCGGCTGGATATTTGCTATTCCCCTACCAGTAGTGTTTACCAGTATTATTGGCTCTTCAGCGAATCGGCAGGAACATAAGAAGGATATAAAAGGTGAGAATGCAAACGATAATTCTTGTGTATTCAGTGAAACATATTGGACATCTAAATTTAAATTATATAAGATTGGCGCAGAGCAAATAGAAGGGAGGATTCTAGTATCTTCAACTCCACAGGATATTTATATCTAAGTAAATGGCGATGGAAAACGGATTAAAACGCCATGTTCTGTTAAACTTATGCCAGGAAACAATTTTATTGCAGGTTATATTGGAACAAAATGCGTCATGACTACAAAACTAAGAATACAATACAGTAATCATATGATTACACTGTCTAGCACGGAAGCGAAGGCGCTACAAACTTCACCAGATGACATGCTTCGCTCTCTGGAAAATCTTACCGCACTTTTTGAAAAAGGTCTGCTTTCCCCCGAAGAGTTCGCGTTAGCCAAGAGTAAATTGCTGGCCCGCTAGCCTTCCAAAGCCCAGCCGAAACTGTCCCGCGCCCGCGCCTTCATTTCCTGGACCTGTGCCCAGTCGGGGGCGGTGTTTTTCATCACCAGGCCGCAGACCTGAGCCGCCTCGAAACTGGTCGGCACGCTGGGCGCTCCGGCGTCGGCACAGAAGCCCGCCACCTTGGGGTCGTAGCTCACGCCCACA
>JANXWI010000051.1 GCA_025351205.1 Deinococcus sp. | reverse complement strand
TCGGACACAGGATTTGTGGGCGGGTAAATACCACGCTTCTGGCTGATATTCGAACAACAGTACGGACAGGTTCCCAGACGGGCTACTCAAAGCCACTGAATAGGGCGCTGTTAGCCCCTCCCCCTTGACTGGCACAGCCGCTTGCGGAGGGGGAGGTTGGGACTGGCACAGCTCGCAGAGAGGGGGTGAACGGGCCGAGCGTCCCAGATGACGTTTTCTGACTCGCCAGATCGAGAGCCGGAAGGCTGTCCAAACCCTTGACGACACACCGTCCCGGTCATTGATCAGCTGAATGTCCGTTGGCGCTCAGTGCGTCTCGCCTGCGCCGCTACCCTGAGGGCGTGAACATCCGCCGCGTCACCGACCCCGCCGACCCGGCCATCGCCGCGTTCGGCAGGCTGCAAGACCAGGTTTACTTCGAGCCGGAGATGCTGATTCCGGCCCGCGCCATCTCGCACCTGATCGGTCAACGGGGAGCGCGCCAGAACGTGCTGCTGCTGGCCGAGGAGGATGGCCGACTGCTGGGCGGCAGTTTCTTTCACTACCTGCCGGAGTCGGGCACCGGCTTCAGCAGCTTTCTGGGCGTGGACCGAATGGCGCGGGGGAGGGGCGTGGCGCGGCAGCTGCACGACGCCCGCTGGCAGGCGCTGCGAGACGCATCGGGCGGACAGTGCCGCGCCCTGTTCATCGACGTGGTCAACCCGCTGCGCGAATCTGCCGGGCAGCGCCAGCAGGAGCAGCAGGCCGGGTCAGACGCCACCGTGCGCAGGCAGAGCTTTCACGCCCTGGGTTTCCGCACCGTGGACCTGGCCTACGAGCAACCCGTGGGCGGCGACGATCCAGGGCTGGAGGGCGGCGGCCCGGTGAGCGACATGGACCTGCTGGCGTACCTGCCCGGCACGCCGCCCACCCTGCCAGCCGCCCTGGTCGGTGCCACCATGCGGGCCTACTGGACGCCCTGGCTGGGACCGCAGCGGGCCGGAAAGGCGGCCCTGAAACTGGAGGCCGGGCAGGGTGAGGTGCGGCTGCTTCCCGCCTGGGAAGGTCCAGCGGCGCGGAGCTGATCCGGATTCATCCATCCAGCGCCCAGCGTTCCGCGTCCCGGTACGGCTGGCCCGGCGTGTCCTTGCGGAACAGTGTGGCCTGCCGCACCTGAAAAGTCAGAGGCGCGCGCCCGAGATCGGCAAACTCATGGAGAGCCGAGGCCAGAACCTCCGGCCAGGGCGGCTGTATGGGCCTGTAACTCAGGGCCAGGGTCAGGTGCGGATGGTAACTGTCCAGCTCGAACTCGCCAGCCGGGTGGCCCACGGCGGCCACCAGCGCGGCGTGCAGGGCTGCCAGTCCGCTTCCTTCCGAAGACAGGTAGATCACCCGCCCCCCGAAGGTCTGCACGCTGCCCAGCTGTAAATTGAAGGGGGGCGTGCGCCGACAGACCTCCCGGCAGGCCAGAAGCTGCTCGGCACTCAGGTGGCCCGGAGCCTTGAGCGTGACGTGCGGCGCGGTGATGACGTGACCCAGCGCACGCTGCCACGCCAGGATGCGGGCGCTCAGCACGGGGGGCGGCAGCACGCCCAGGAAGAAGGTCGGTCCAGAAGGTGAGGGTTCGGCACGGAGCGGGCCGCTCACGGCAGGGGCAGGGCGGCCAGCCGCAACAGTTCTTCCCTGACGTGCAGGGCGTTGCCGGGGCGCGTGGCGCGGTCAGGGTCGAGCAGCGCCACGCGCAGGCTTTCCAGCGGATCGCTGCTCAGAGGGGAGGCGGGCGGGTCGCCGCGCATGTCCTCCGGAGGCAACTCACCGTACAGGCCCCAGTGCAGCAGCAACCCCACGCCGTACAGGTCGCTCTCGGTCCCCAGCGCCTCGCCCCGCATGGCCTCCGGTGAGAGAAACGCGATGGTACCGATCCTGATTGGGCTGTCGAAACGCTCTCCCACCGGGCCGGACAGGTCGAAGTCCACCAGCCGGGCGCTGCCGTCGCCGTCCACGATGATGTTTTCCGGCTTCACGTCGCGGTGAACGATGCCCACACTGTGCAGGTGGCCCAGCGCGTCGAGCAGATGGGCCAGCGTCAGCAGGTAGGCCCGGCGCTCGTTGGCGGCCTGGAGCGGCTCAAAACCCGCCCTGCCCAGATGCGGATGCAGCCGCAGCGAGGGACGGTGAACGTAGCGGCCAAACATCACCTGACCGCGCGCGAAATCGAGCACCAGACTGGGGTGGTCCTGCACCGTGGTGGCGGCCAGCACCCGCGCCAGCCTGGGGTGTTGTAGCCCCGCTCCGTTGCGGTATTCGCGCTCGGCGTGCCCGCGCAGTTCGGGCGGAAACAGCTTGACCGCGTAGGCCAGCCCGTCGCGGCCCACCGCGAAATACACCACGCTGCTGGCCCCGCGCCCCAGCGGGCGCACCAGATGGTACTGCCCATCCACGAGGGTCCCGGCAAGCGGCATCGCCTTAAGGTACAGCATCGTGAGGCGGCGCGGCTGGACTCCGCTCCTCCAAGGCCCGATCTTGACAGGGCCGGGTTGATCCGCTCAGGCGGCCAGGCGGGATCAGGGCACGGTGCGCAGACTGCCCCGCATCCGCTATGCTGCCTGTCGGCCAGGGTGCCCCAGTGCTGGCCAAATCAGCGCTGGCCAGATCGGTGTTGCTCAGACCGGTGCCGGGCAGACCACGAACCACGCCGGTTCACAGGATCGTCTCGGAGCGGGCGCGTCCCGTGGCCCTGGTTGCGTCAGAACATGGCCGCCGGGGTCTGATGTTCCCTGCTTCACCCTGCTCTCTGTACCCAGACCACACCTTTCCCGGTCAATATCAGTACAGCTGAAATCAACCAGTCGAAATCCAATCAGCAGTGGAGGCCAGCGGTCCGGGCTTTCCAAAAGGGCCAGTCAATGTCTCAGAGCGAACCACAGAATTCACCACTTCCGGGGTCAACCATCACGCCGGGGAACCAGTCCGCCGGGCCTTTGGACGGACCTCCGGGCATGCCGCCAGAGGTCGCAGCAGGCCAGCCCACGCGCCGCCCCACCTTCTTGCAGCGCCTCTGGAAGGAACTGCTGGAACCGATTGTCTTCGCCATTCTGATCACCCAGTTTGTGGGCACGGTGGTGGGCGTGGACGGCGTGAGCATGATGCCCAACCTGCGCCACCACGAGCGGGTGTTCGTGCCCAAGTACGAGACCTGGCTGCACAAGGTCGGCATCGGCAATTTCCACCGGGGCGATATTCTAATTTTCAAGCCCCCTGCCGCTGCTGAAACCCGCAGCTTTCTGGGTCTCTGGACTTATCGCCCCTTCCTGATCAAGCGCCTGATCGGCCTGCCGGGCGACAAGATCAGGATTCTCAGAGGCGTGACCTACGTGAACGGCAAGGCGCTAGACGCCGCCTTCATCACCGACTTCTGGAAGCAGCAGGGCTGCTGGGACACCGAGAGTTCTGCGGCCAATGGCACCACTTTGGCACTTAGGCCGAATGATCAGCCTGAATTAATCGTTCCTACTGGTCAATACTTTTTGCAAGGCGACAACCGCACGGAAAGCGGCAGTGAGGATTCACGTTTTTTTGGTACCATCCCGTTGCGCGACGTGGCGGGCCGCGCCACCGCAATCATCTGGCCGATCATGCGTCAGGAAGTTAGTAAGTACGATTGCAACTGGCCCAGAGATGATCTGAAGACTCCAGACGGTAAAGACAAAGCGTCCGATCCCGCCAACGCCACCACCTTCAGCGGCAAGAGTGTCCTCAACTGGCGCGGACTGGGCCGCCCGCCGGTCTTTAATACCGTGCCGAATCCCTGAGGTTAATTATGAAAAGGCGGGCCACCCGATCTTGGTGGCCCGCCTTTCTCTGTCAATGCCAAACTTTCAATCCATTTCGTCATCCAGCTCATCATCCGAGTTTTCCTGATCCGGGTCGCTGTTCATAAAGTCGCTCAGGCTGCTGATCACCTGCTGCTCGGCCACCACCCGGTACTCGCCGCCCGAGGCCACGAAGTCCGAGGCCATCTTGAGGGTCTGTTCTATCCAATCAAAGTCGTTGGAGATGGTGGTCACGCCGATCAGCTCCCAGTCGTGGGCGTCCAGGCCGTCCAGGCGGGCCACCGTGACCGGAAAGCGGACCTTCAGGCGCTCGACCACGGGCCGCACCAGGGCGCGTTTTTCCTTGAGGTTGCTGACCCACGGCATCTCCAGGCGCAGGGTCAGCGCGCCGATGTAGCCGGTGTCCATGTCGCGCGCCAGATTCCTCGCCATGAGGGCGACTATACGCCGGGAGAAGGAGAAATGCCGTCCAGCACCTTCAGGTTACGCAGTGCCCGGACGAGCTGCGCTTCCAGATGCTCCAGGTCGCCGCTGTTGTCGAGCACCGCTCCAGGCACGGTGGCCAGCAGGGCGCGTTTCTGCTCAATCGGCATCTGGGCGGCGTCGCGCGCCCGCGCAGCCTCAGGGTCCAGGCCGTCTCGCGCCGCCACGCGCTCCAGCCGCAGCTCCAGGGGCGCATCGACCAGCAGGATGGCGTCCATGCTTTTCCAGGCCTCGCCCTCGAACAGCAGCGGCACGTCCTGCACCACCCACGGCTCGCCCCTGTCTGCGGCCAGCCGTTCCTGCGTCGCCATGTACTCACGCACGCGCGGGTGCAGGACGCTGTTCAGCACGCCGCGTTTCTGTGGATCGGCGAACACCAGCGCCGCCAGCGCCGGGCGGTTCAGCCCGCCTGCTGGCAGCACGAACTCCGGCCCCAGCTGGCGCGACACCTCGGCCATGACGTCGGGCGTGAAGCTCAGCTCGCGCGCCGCCGCGTCGGCGTCCAGCACGCTCAGGCCGCGTGCGCGCAGCAGGTCTGCCACGGTGCTCTTGCCCGCGCCGATGGACCCGGTCAGGCCCAGTCGCCTGATGCCGGAAAAGGCGGGTGACGGGTTTCCAGGGTCGGGCGTGCGGCTGGCGGAAGGTTCAGACATCCTGTGGGCCAGGATAAGCCGGTCCACCTACGACAGACCACTTACGACAGACCGCCCGCCGCAGACCAGCTCACCCGTCATGGGCCGCGCGGGTGGCCCGGCAAAACGGCGGGTGCAGACCGTGGGGCGGCATGTCTGGGGTGCCTTCTGATAAACTCCGGGCACGGACACCACTCGGGCCACAGTTCCAGATCAGGCAGAGATCATCTGCGGCGTGGCATCATGCCCGGAGGGTTCAGGCCGCTGTGATTGCGCTGGCCCTGAGGCCACGGTTCCGGGCCGAGTGTTCTCACCTTCACTTCATTCTCATGAGAGGCCGGATCTATATGATTGCCCCGATGCCTGAGTGCCAGCTGGTTCCGCCCCCGGTCACGTGTCACGTACCGCCCGTCTCCAACCCCTCGGAGCGGCGTTCGTGGAGACCAGGGAGGCGGGGCCACGGCGCGGGCCGACAACGAGCATTTGGGCCGAGACCTGCCCGGTTGCGCCCGCCCGAATGTGGAGGTTCCTGAGTGAAACAACGTATATTTGGCCTGCTGGCAGCAGCGGCCATCCTGAATCTCGCTGCCGCCCAGACTGCCGCCCCGGCGCCCGCCGCTCCCGTCACCGCGCCGCTTCAGCTCCCCCTGTCTGCGCCCGCCACCAAGGCTCCGGTGCGGACCATTCCGGCGGCCAACTACGTGGCGCTGGGCGTGTACTACTACGACCAGGGCAACTACGACAGCGCCTATGTGGCCTTCCGGGCCGCCTCTGAGCGCGAGCCGGGCAACCCTGAAGCGCTGCTGGGTCTGGGCCGCACCCAGGCCAAACTGCGGCTGTACGCGGCCTCCATCGACACGCTCAGGCGGCTGGTGGCGCTCAATTCCCGCAACACCAGCGGGTACATTGCGCTGGCCCAGGCATATCAGGCCCAGTACGGCGGCACCACGGACCGCAGCGGCGTGGCGGGCAACCTCGACGAGGCGCTGAAGGTGCTGACCGAGGCCGAAACGGTCAGCCGGGCGGTGGGCGGCGCGGCGCTGAACGTGAACCTCTCGAAGGTGTACAACGAGCGCGGCTACGTTTACCGCCTGAAGGGCGACACCGTACAGGCCATCGCGGCATTCAGGCAGGCGGGCACCCTCAACCCCGACAACGCGGTGATTCTGTACAACCTGGGCGACATGTACTACGCCAGCGGCGACCTGAACGCGGCCATCGACAGCCTGCAACAGGCGGTGGTGGCCGACCCGCGCGACGCCTACAGCCGCGCCTACTACGCCAAGCTGCTGGCGCTGAGCGGCAACACGGCGGCGGCCCGGCCCGAGGCGGCCCAGGCGGCCCGGCTCGCGCCCACCAACGCCTACGCCGTGGGTCAGTACGGGGTGGTCAGCTACCTCGCCAAAGATACCCTGACGGCCAGCACCCAGCTTCAGGCGGCCATCAAGCTCGACCCGCTGCGCTACCCGGAGTTCTACTACTACATGGGCAGGCTCGACCTCGACCAGGGGCTGCTCCAGAACGCCCGCAGCGACCTGACCAAGGCGGCGGCGCTGGCCAGCACCAACTGGGAGTACCTGTATTACCTGGGGCTGTCCTACGAGCGCGGTCAGGGCGTGACGGCCCCCGACAGGCTCAAGGCGCGCGAGAGCTACCAGCGGGCACTGGCCCTGAACCCCGATTACAAGCTGGCCCAGGACGGGGCGAGCAGAGTCAAGTAAACCTGCTGAACCTTTCCGCCGCCGCTCACCTGCCCTGGGTGAGCGGCGTTTTGTTCCGGTAAGACTTTGCTGCTACACTTCATGTTTGGGTGCCCCCCTGCCCAGAGCCGCACGCTGGAGCGTCGCGCGGCTGGAAGTCACAGCAGGGGTGAGCAAAATTTGACCTGAAAACGCTCAGGAGCAGCATGTCCTACATCGGAATGAAGCAGTTGCTGGAAGCGGGCGTCCACTTCGGGCACGAGACCAAGCGCTGGAACCCCAAGTTCAAGCGGTTTATTTTTGCCGAGCGCAACGGCATTTTCATCATCGACCTCCAGAAGACCCTGAAGCAGATCGACAGAAGCTTCGATTACATCAAGGACCTGTCCGAGCGCGGCGGCACCATTTTGTTCGTCGGCACCAAAAAGCAGGCCCAGGAGATCATCGAGCTGGAGGCCCGCCGCACCGGCATGCCCTTTGTCACCAGCCGCTGGCTGGGCGGCATGCTCACCAACTTCCGCACCATGCGCACCCGTGTCACGCGCCTGGACGAACTTGACGAGCTGTTCGAGAGTGGCCGCATTAATGACCGCCCCAAGGCCGAGCGCATCCAGCTGGGAAGCGAGCGTGACCGCCTGCTGCGTTACGTGGGCGGCATCCGCAAGATGACCCGCCTGCCCGACGCCCTGTTCATCGTCGACCCGACCAAGGAGATCATCGCGGTGCAGGAGGCCAACAAGCTGGGTATCCCGGTCATCGCGCTGGCCGACACCGACAGCGACCCGGACGTGCTCGACTACATCGTGCCCGGCAACGACGACGCCATCCGCAGCATTCAGCTCATCGCGCACCGCGTCGGTGACCTGATCGTTGAGGCGCGTGGCGGCGGCGAGGAAACCAGCGCCGAGCCGGTGGACGGCGAGAGCGCGGCGGCCCAGGCCGCCGAGGAACCCGCCGCCTCGCAGGCCGAGATCGCCCAGTTTACCAGCAGCCAGGGCCGCAGCTAAGTTCACCATAGTTTTTCGCAAGAAAAACCGAGCGGAGCGGCCTAGCGTCGCCAGCGGCGCTGATCAGGCCAAGAAGCGAGAGATGGAAAGAACATGGTTGGGCGAGAATGGAGGGATGAGGCGCTTTTTGCGTCATCCCGGAATGACAGCCCAACCATGTTCAGGGCGCTTCTCAGGTAAAGATGGGGGGCGTCCGGCGAGATTCGTGGACGGCCCCCGCTTTGTGGGAAAGTGGCGGCTCTGGCACAACATTCAACAAGTCGCGGATTCAATCAGTCACAGGAGGATTCACCATGATGGAGTCAATCAAGAAGCTGCGCGAGATGACCGGCGCGGGCATGATGGACGTGAAAAAGGCCCTGAGCGACGCGGACGGCAACGAGGACAAGGCCGTGGCCCTGTTGCGTGAGCGCGGCATCGTCAAGGCGGCCAAGAAGACCGACCGCGAGGCCCGCGAGGGGCTGGTGCGCTTTGTGGTGAGTGGCAACAGCGCGGCGATGGTCGAAGTCAACAGCGAGACCGACTTCGTGGCCCGCAACAGCGATTTTCAGGCCCTGGTGCAGCAGATCGCCGAGGCGGCCATGATGGCCAGGACCAACGACGCCGAAATCTTCAGGAGCTTCACTCTGGACAATGGCGAGACGGTGGGCAACGAACTGGCCGCCGCCGCCGGGCGCATCGGTGAAAATCTGGTGCTCAACCGCGTGGCCTATGTGGAGGGCGGCGAGGGCCATAACGTGGCCGGGTACGTGCACAGCAACGGCAAGATCGGCGTGCTGGTGGACCTGGCGGGCGGCGACCAGGCCCAGGCCAAGGACGTGGCGCTGCATGTGGCCGCCGAGCGCCCCCAGTTTCTGAGCCGTGATGAGGTCAACGCTGAGGACATCGAGAAGGAGCGCGAGGTGCTGACCAACAAGGCCATCAACGAGGGCAAGGCCCCCGAGCTGGCGGCCAAGATCGTGGGCGGACAGATTGGCAAGTTCTATGAGGAGCGCGTGCTGGGTGAGCAGAAGTTCGTCAAGGACCAGAGTCTGACGGTGAACAAGTACCTGGGCGACACGGCCATCAGGCGCTTCGTGCGCTTCGAGATCGGCGGCTGAGCAAGTGTTCGAGGCGTCCACATCACATCTGAAACGCGCCCTGCCTGGGCAGGTCAGGCGTCTTCCGGGCGTTTTGTGGACCATCTGAACACTGTGTATCCAGCAGCGAGAGCGGCTGGATTTTTTTTGGCGCTGGGCAGGTGTGTCAGGCCCTGCTCGTTTCCCTCTGAGCCTGACGTGGGGCCGGGTGCGATACTTCATAGGAATCGGTCCGGAATGGCGCTGCCCTGATCTGCCTGGGCGAAACGTCTCAGATTCATGGCAGGACGTTGTCATCTCACTAACCCAACACCTGAAATCTTTGTCTACATTGCTCTGATTCAGGTTCATGCCTATAAATTTATCTCCGCAGTCTAAAAATTCAGAGGTGGAACATGTATAAACGGGTCGTGTTAAAAGTGTCGGGCGAGTTTCTGGCGGGTGAACAGGGCTACGGCATCGACCCGGAGACGGCCCTGAAGCTGTCGCGCAGCATTGTCGAGGCATTGATCGGTACGGGCGTGGAGCTGAGCATCGTGATCGGCGGCGGCAACCTGTGGCGCGGGGCACGCAACGGCTCGGGCATGGACGCGGCCACCGCCGACTACATCGGCATGCTGGGCACCGTCATGAACGCCATGGCCCTGCAAGACGCGATGGAACAGGCCGGGCAGCCCACCCGTGTCATGACCGCCATTCAGATGGCGCAGGTGGCCGAGCCGTACATCCGGCGGCGGGCCATGCGTCACCTAGAAAAGGGCCGCGTGGTGATTTTTGGCGGCGGCAACGGCGCGCCGTTTTTCACCACCGACACCACCGCTACCTTGCGGGCGCTGGAGATCGGGGCCGAGGTGGTGCTGATGGCGAAAAACAGCGTGGACGGCGTGTACGACTCCGACCCGCGCAAGAACAAGGGGGCCGTGCGCTACGACGCGCTGACCCACATGGACGTGGTGGAAAAGCGGCTGGAGGTGATGGACGCCACCGCCATCACGCTGTGCATGGACAAGGGCCTGGACATCGTGGTGTTCGACATTTTCGAGCCGGGCAACCTGCGCCGCCTGTTTCACGGCGAGCGGGTCGGCACGCTGATTCATACTGACTGACACAGACCGCCCTGTCTTCTTTGAAACCCTGGTCATTTCTTATGGAAAGAGGTTCCGCCACGCTCTACAATCTGCTGCAAGGAGTTTCACATGGACATCAAAGACATCGGCGGCGGCACACGCGAGCGCATGAACAAGGCCATCGAGGCGCTGGAAAGCAATCTGTCCGTGCTGCGGACCGGACGGGCCAACCCCGGCATTCTGAAAAAAGTGGTGGTGGACTACCACGGCACGCCCATGCCCATCGACCAGCTCGCCAACATCACCACGCCCGACTCGCGCACCCTGAACATCCAGTCTTGGGACCGTCAGGCGCTGCCGCTGATCGAGCGGGCCATCCGCGACAGCGACCTGGGCCTGAACCCCAACAACAAGGGCGACACCATCTTCATCTCGCTGCCGATGCTGACCGAGGAGCGCCGCAAGGACCTGATCAAGAACGCCCGCACCTACGCCGAAGACGCCAAGGTGGCGGTGCGCAACATCCGCAAGGCGTCACTCGACGACCTGAAAAAGCTGGAGGGCGTGGGCGAGGACGAGGTCAAGCGCGGAGAAGCGGAGGTGCAGAAGGTGACCGACGAGTACATCCGGCGGGTGGACGACGTGACCGCCCGCAAGGAGCAGGACATCCTCGGGTGAAGCGGGCCGCTGAATCTGATTCAGAACGGGGTTCATGGAATCGCTGAGCGTCCGTGTCCTGACCTCGGTGGTGAGTTTTACGCTGGTGGTGGTGCTGGTGCTGTTCGGCTGGCCGACCATGCTGCCGGCGCTGATGCTGGTGAGCTTCCTGTGCCTGCGCGAATACGTGCGGATGCTGGACCGGCGAGACCTGGACGTGCGCCACATCAGCGTGTACCTGTTCGGCTCGGCGCTGATCGTGGCCTCGCTGCCGGGCCTGCCCGCACCCTGGCAGGGAGGGTCGTGGCGCGAGGTGATCCTGGGGTTCGCGCTGTTTTACTTTCTGGTGATCGAGGTGATCCGGCCCGGTGAACGCCCGCTGGAACGCATCGTGTACAGCCTGTTCGGGCTGCTGTACATCCCGTGGCTGCTCGGCTACTTTCTGCTGCTGCGCTACACTCCCAACCCCGAAGACGGCCTGATCTACTTCGCTCTGCCGCTGCTCGCCACGTTTGCCACCGACATCGGCGGATTTTTTGCCGGGTTCTACTTCGGGCGGCGCAAGCTGGCCCCCGAGGTCAGCCCGGCCAAGACCGTCGAGGGCGCGATTGGCGGGCTGGTCGCCAGTTTCCTGCTGGTGTTGCTCGTGACCCGCACGGTGGGCATCTGGTCGCTGTGGGACGCCTTCCTGTACTCGGCCCTGGTCGCCAGCGCCTCGCAGCTGGGCGACCTCTCGGAGAGCCTGCTCAAACGCTCGCTGGGCACCAAGGACAGCGGCACCACCATGCCCGGTCACGGTGGTCTGCTGGACCGCCTCGACTCGCTGCTGTTCGCCGTGCCGATCACGTACCTGTTCCTGCAATTAGGTGTTTTTTAGGGGTGATTTAGAGGGTATACGTGCTGGAAATTCTGCGCCCGGGCAGCGTGGTGAGCGCTGAGTCACGGTCAAATGAACCACGGAAACGGGCGGAACGCTCCATCCGGTTCCGCCCACATAACAATTGCAGATCTTATTTTCAGACGTTAAAGCCGAACATCCGCATCTGGCGCTTGCCGTCGTCGCTCATCTTGTCGGGCGCCCAGGGCGGCGACCACACGAACTCGACCTCCACCTGATTGATGCCGTCCAGGCGCATGACCGCCATCTCGGCGTCGGAGCGGATCAGGTCCTGCACCGGGCAGCCCACCGAGGTGAGCGTCATGGTGATTTCCACGTTGCCAGCCGCTGTCACGTCGATGCCGTAGATCAGACCCAGGTCCACCACGTTGACCGGAATCTCGGGGTCCTTGACCACCTTCAGCGCTTCGAGAATCTGTGCCTGACTGGGGATGCCCTCGGCCACCGGCACGGTGCTTGGGTTGGTCAGT
>JANXWI010000050.1 GCA_025351205.1 Deinococcus sp. | reverse complement strand
AAAACAACACGCCCAGCAGGATACGCTCAGGAACGCAGCTGGCTCTCCATCGTCTGAAACGTCAGCTACAAGAGGTCAGGAATGCCCAAGAAGGAACGCAAACGCTTGCAGGTGGTGATCAGCGAGGAGCAGGACGCGCTGCTGACCAAGACTGCCTATGAACTGTCCAGCCCCGAACGGCTGATTTCCAAGAGCGAGGTGGTGCGGCTCGCCATCGAGAAGATCGCGCGCGAGATGGGCGGCGAGATTCAGCTCGACGAGTTGCGGGCGCTGCTCGACGATGAAAACGTCAGTGAAGATGGCGGCGAGAACGCCAGCGACGGTGAGAACATCTAAACAGCGCCTGCCGGAAACTTCAGAGGCGCCCTCTGTCTGATTTTCTACGGTTCGGCACATTGCATTCAGCACCGATAATTCAGCACCGAGCTGGCAGCCCTCCCTGAGTGGGGCTGCCCGTTTTCATGACGCGCACCGGTAATCTGTACGAGCGGCTAAACTTGGCCTTGGATGGACACCGAGACGGGCATGACGGGCACGCTGCTGGCCGGGCGCTACGAGGTGGGCGAGACGCTTGGCGAGGGCGGCAGCGCCCGCGTGTACCGCGCCCACGACCGCCAGCTGGGCCGCGAGGTGGCGATCAAGGCGGTGCACGCCCACCTGCCGCCCGCAGACCGGCAACGTTTTATGCGCGAGATTCGCACGCTGGCGCGGCTGTCTCATCCGGGCGTGGTGACGGTCTACGACCTGGGCGAACACGAAGGCCAGGTGTTCTTCACCATGCCGCTGCTGCCCGGCGGCCCGATTTCCGAACTGGGGCCGCTGGAAGACGATCCGGCCCAACTGGGCCATTTCCTGACCGCCTCGGCCTTCGTGGCCCGCGCCCTGCACCACGTTCACGGCGCGGGCCTGATTCACCGCGACCTGACGCCCGGCAACATCCTGCTCGACGCTTCCCTCAACCCGCGCATCATGGACTTCGGGCTGGTGGCCCTGAGCGAGTATTCGCGCCAGCTGACCCGCAGCGGCGTCACGCTGGGCACGCCGCAGTACATGGCTCCGGAACAGGCCAGGGGCGTGGGCGTCGGCCCGGCCAGCGACCTGTACGCGCTGGGCGCGGTGCTGTACCGGGTGGCCTGCGGTTCGCCGCCCTTTGTCGGTGACAGCGACCAGAGCGTCCTGTATCAGCACGTCTACGACGCCCCGCCCGACCCCCGCGACCTGAACCCGGCGATTCCCACCGGGCTGGCACAGGTGCTGCTGGGGCTGCTGTCCAAAAAGCCGGAGCAGCGGCCCATGAGCGGCGAGGCGCTGGCCCAGCAGCTGGGGCTGGCCCAGCAGGAGGCGCTCGCCACGACGGGGCGCGGCCAGTACCGGGGCGGGCGGGGCCGCAGCGGCGAGCAGCACGACGGCCCCATCAGCGCCGCCGGCCTTCAGCCTGTCTGGTCCAGCCAGCTGCCCGGCGAGGTCACCTGGCCCTCGGCGGTGCTGGGCCAGGGCGGCCTGCTGGCGGTGGGCACCCGCAGCGGGCAGCTGTGTCTGGTGTCTGGAAACGGGGCCATGCAGGGGCAGCTCCGGGCGGGCGACGAGGTCACGGCCCCGCCCACCTTTCACGGCGAAAGCGTGCTGTACGGGGCCTGGGACGGCACGCTCAGGCGCAGCACGTTTGCAGGAGAAGAGCTTTGGTCTCACAAGACCCGCGCCGAGATCACGGGAGCGGCAACCGTCTGGGCCGGGCGGGCGCTGACCACCTCCAGAGACGGGCATCTGCACGCGGTGAACCTGTACACCGGCGAACTGGAATGGGCCTACCGGGCCGCCGGACCCATCGCCGCCAGTCCGCTGATCTGGGGCGGGGCCGCCGTGGTGGCCGATGAGGAAGGCTGGGTCCACGCCATAGACGCCGCGAGCGGGGCACAGCTGTGGCGGGTCCAGCTCCAGACGGTCCACGCCACGCCCGCGCTGGCCCGGCTGGGGCGAGGCGAGGCGGCGCTCATCGTGGGCTGCTGGCCCGGCGAGGTCCACGCGCTGCACCTGAACGTCCAGAACGGGCACGCCGGGCTGCACCCAGCCGAGGGGCTGCTCTGGACCTACGACGTGGAAGACGAGCTGTGGGCCGCGCCCGCTGTCAGCGGCGACACCGTGGTGCTGGCGGGCTGGGGGGCCAGCGGGCTGGGGGGCAGGGTGCGGGCCGTGACGCTGCGCGGCGGCGACGACCTGTGGGAGCGGCAGCTGGGCGGGCGCGTCACGGCCAGTCCGGTCATCTCGGGCGGGCTGGTGTACCTCGCCACCGAGGCCGGGGAACTGTGCGCGCTGTCGCTCGCCACTGGCGCGCTGGTGTGGCAGACCCGTGAGGCGGTGGGCATCCAGGCCACGCCACTGGTCAGCGCGGGCACGCTGTACGTGGCCTTCATGGACGGGACCCTGAAAGCCTACCGGAACCTGGATAAACGCTGAGTGGACGGACGGGCCAGACAGACGAACGCCGGGGCACTGGACCTGGACCTCCGGAACATTCTTGCGGGAACCTGAACATACGAAAAATGTTACGCAAAACTCAGCATCCCCACGCCCAGTCGGCGTAGAATCCTGAAGTTAACCAGGCAGTCTGACGCGCACCCGACACCCACACCCGATCACCGACATCCCACACACGGAGGAACGCCATGCCCAACCTCGGATTCCCTGAAATCATGATCATTCTGGTGGTGGCCCTGCTGGTCTTCGGCCCCAAGAAGCTGCCCGACCTGGGCAAGAGCCTGGGCAACGGCATCCGCGAGTTTCGCAAGGGCACCCAGGGCCTCAAAGACGAGCTGGAAGGCAGCATGAAGGACGCCCCGGCCCAGAGCGTGGTACCTCAGAGCATTCAGACGCCCGCCCTGAGCGCCGCCCACGCCACACCCGCGCAGGCCAGCCCCGAGCAGATTGTGATCCGGCCCTCGGCCCCGGTCACGCAGATGGTTGAACTGGGCAAGCCCAACACGGTACACGAGGAAGCCCAGAAGGTCTGAGCCTCCTTTTTGCCCGTCCGCCCCGGCCCGGTGTCGGGGTTTTTTATGGCCAGATTCGCGCTGCACAGCGTCCCTCTTCCACAGGGGGGCAAGGGGATGCCGGCAACTTTGCCGCTTCCCTCTGCGCGGTATATACCGGCCTTTCACCCGGCCCCGTACAATGACCCGGATGCAACTCCCCGATGTCCTGAACCCCGAATACCTGCTCAAGACCTTCTCATACGTGGGGCTGAGCGCGATTCTGTTTGCCGAGACCGGCCTGCTGCTGGGGTTTTTTCTGCCCGGAGACAGCCTGCTGATCACGGCAGGTATTTTTGCGGCCAAAGGAGACCTGAACCTCGGCCTGCTGATGCTGCTCTCGACCGTCGCGGCCTTCGTGGGCAACACCAGCGGCTACCTGATCGGGCGGCGCTTCGGTCCACTGGTGTTTGGCCGGGTGCGCTTCCTGAAGCCCGAATACGTGAATCAGGCGCGCGAATATTTCGCCAAGAATGGCAACCAGACCCTGATCCTGTCGCGCTTCATTCCGATCATCCGGACCATCGTGCCCACCCTGGCCGGAACGGTTCACCTGGACTTCCGGCTGTTCACCGTCTACAACGCCGTGGGGGCGATGCTGTGGGGCGGCGGCGTCACGCTGGCCGGATATCTGCTGGGCAAGGTGATCCCCAAAGACGTGCTTGACAAGTACATTCTGCTGATCATCGCGGTGATTCTGATCGGGTCATTTGTTCCCGTGGCGCTGGAGCTGCTGAAACGCCGCCGCGCCTGAAAATGCACCACCGAGGCGCGGCTGCACAGGGACGCCGAAACAAGCCCAGTCAGAAGAAGCGCAGAACGCGGCTGCTAGCATGGCCGCGTGATTGTCCTGTCCACCTTGTCTTCCCTGTTCACTGGAACTGCGTAAATGCTTGCCACCTCGCGCAGCGTGGCATTGATCGGCGTGGACGCCGTGCCGGTGGAAGTCGAGGTGGACGTGTCTCCGGGCATTCCCTCGTTTACCCTCGTGGGCCTGCCCGATCAGGCGGTCAGTGAGGCCAGAGAGCGGGTGCGGGCCGCCATCCGCAACAGCGGCTACCCGTTTCCTGCGGCCAGAATCACAGTCAATCTGGCCCCCGCCGACCTGCGCAAGGAAGGCCCGATCTACGACCTGCCTATCGCTCTCGGGCTGCTGGCCGCCCAGGAGCTGATTCCGGCCTCGGCCCTGCGCGGCGTCCTGGCGGCGGGCGAACTGGCGCTCGACGGTTCGCTGCGCTTCATCGGCGGGGCGGTGAATCTGGCGCTGCTGGCCGCCCAGACGGGCGACTCGGTGCTGCTGCCCGAGCTGTGCGCCAGCGAGGCCGCGCTGATCGAGGGCGTGACCGTGCTGGGGGCCAGCACCCTGCGCGCGGCGGTGGGGCACCTGAACGCGACGCAGCCCATTATGCCCGCCTCCACGCCCGAAACCCGACCCGACCCCGAGGCGCTGCTCGACCTGCTCGACATCAAGGGCCAGTCGCAGGCCAAGCGGGCGCTGGAGGTGTCGCTGGCGGGCGGCCACAACCTGCTGATGGTGGGGTCGCCGGGCAGCGGCAAGACCATGCTGGCGCGGCGTGCGCCCAGCCTGCTGCCGCGCCTGACAAGGAGCGAGGCGCTGGAAGTGACGCGCATTCACAGCGCCGCCGGCATGCTGGTGGGGCGCGGCGGACTGGTGCAGACGCCGCCTTACAGGTCGCCGCACAGCACCGTCTCGGACGCCGGGCTGATCGGCGGCGGAAGCATCCCGCGCCCCGGCGAGGTCTCGCTGGCCCACCGGGGCGTGCTATTCCTCGATGAATTCCCAGAATTCAGCCGCAAGGCGCTCGAAACCCTGCGCCAGCCACTCGAAGACGGTGAGGTGCTGATCAGCCGGGCGCGGGCCAGCGTGCGCTTTCCGGCCCAGTTTCAGCTGGTGGCGGCCATGAACCCCTGTCCGTGCGGCTACCTGGGCGACCCCGAACGCGCCTGCACCTGCACTCCGGCCCAGCGGACACGCTACGCGGGCAAGATTTCCGGGCCGCTGCTCGACAGAATTGATTTGGTGGTGCGGGTGCCCAGACTGACTGTGGACGAGCTGGGGCGTGCCAGCAGCGGCGAGGCCAGCGCCGTGATCCGTGAGCGACTGGAGCGCGCCCGCAGCATCATGCTGGAGCGCCAGGGCGAACGAAACGGCCTGCTGATCGGGCAGAAGCTGCGCGAATACACCGCGCTGGCTGCTGGCCCCGAAAGCTTTGCCAAGGCCGCCGCCAAAAGCCTGAGCCTGACCGGGCGCGGCTATGACCGGGTGCTGCGCGTGGCCCGCACGGTGGCCGACCTGGCCGCCAGCCCGGACATCACCGAGGTGCATCTGGCCGAGGCGGTGACGTACAGGCCCAGGAATCTGATATGAAAAGTGACGATTTTTTCGTTAATTTACTCACTGTCTTTCATTGCAAAAGATGTTCATTCATATTAAACCCACCCTTGTCTTACAGATTGGAATACCTATTTCAAAAATATCAGTACTTACCTAAGCCAAGATGAAATACCCCGTTCCTTTATCAAGTAAGATCTGGTTGGGCATTACTATTCTCATCGCCATACAATGCCCCTCATCGTTTCGGCGTTTTCAGGAACTCGAAAATATTCGGATGCATTGGTCGCAAACTCCAGGCACAGTCATTGTAAATAATCTTCTACGAGGAAGTGGCGGAACGCTCGGCATCAAAGACTCGAAATATACAGCACTACAACTCATCTACCAGTATTCTATAAATGGGAAAACATATCGAGGGCATTATCTAGATTCTTACAAAACGGTATTTAAGGACAAAGCAGTCCAGTATCATGAAAATCTTCATCCAGGAGCACGGTTGACGGTGTACTACCAGGCTCTGCATCCGGCACTGGAGGCCATTGCCAACCCACAGATTTACGAACCCCTACGAAATTTGATCCTCGAATTTGTCCTGGTTCTGATGTGTCTGAGCAGTGCTTTCAGAAGGATGTGGAGAGATCGGAAGATAAACGGCAACTCACCAACAATTTGATCTGACCGATTATCATAACCATTGGAAGAGCCGCAGAAGAACTGCTATTGATCGATCAACCTCAACTGCACCCAGCCGCCCACATCCATCCGGCCCGCCCGCAGCGCCGCCGGATAGGCCCCGGCGTTGTCGGCGTGGATGGTGCCGAACAGCATCCGCCCTGGCTCTTCGGGACGCGCCACGAGAATCGCTCTCGCCAGCAGGGTCGTCAGATGAGCGCCGTAGCCACGCCCCCGGAAGGCGGGTGCGAGCAGCAGTTCCTGCACCGAGTACGACGGCAGGCCCAGGTCCTCGTCGGGATGGACGCCGGCGTACCCGGCCCACTCCCCTTGCACCAGCACGTCGAACATCAGCCCCGCGTCTATCGCCTCCTGTAACTGTTCGGCGTCCAGCACCTGCGCCTGATAAGCGTGGCCCGGATGCTGGGCGTCGAGCGCGGCGTAGGCAGCCCCGGCCTGGGCCAGATGACGGTCATCCTCGGTGGGACGAAGGCTCAGTTCGGGCGGAATGGTCGTCTTCGCAGCGGCCAGCACAGACACCGGGGCCGCCACGAAGCGCCGGTCACGGCCCAGGCCGGGCAGCGCGTCCACCGGGGCTGACGAGAACAGGCGCAGATAGCGCGGCGCGAAAACTCCGTAAACTTCCAGCGCCGCCCGTTTCAGCGCCGCCAGATCAGTCACGTCCCAGGGGCGCGACAGGCCGCTCAGGTCCACGAAGGGCCGGGAGCGCACCCGGTTTTCAAATCGGATGCTCAGCAGGGCGCTCAGGTCGGCGCTCACGGGCTGCCAGCGGTTGAGGTAGGTCGGAGCGTCCAGGCCAGGAAAGGCAAAATAGCTCGCCCGAAAGGTGGCCATCTCCATGTCGGTCATCAGGTCCAGGTCGTCTTCGTGGGCGCGGGCCAGCCAGGGCAGGCGCTCGTCATCTGGCGTCCAGCTGCGGGTCAGCGGGTGCTGCATGGCGAGCGTCACGGCGGCCAGTTGCAGGGCGGTGGGCAGAGCGTCTGTATCGGTTTCGGGCACACGTCAGGCTAGCAATCTGCACAGACTGGGGCATCTGCCAGATGGCAGAGTTGTTGACGGCTGGAAGAGTTGCCGGAGGTCGAAGGAATCGGACATCTCCTACTTCTCTTCAGATTCCGACGTGCTTGCCCAGAAACGACACACTGGTTCCTGTCCTGGCGAACCCTCTGCCCGCAACTTCACACACGCCTTCATGAATCTGGCTTAATGTAGAGCGTTTCACCCAACCTCCTATGACCTCACCTTCCCCGGCCCCCAATCCATGACCAGCCTCTCGTTCACCTGGGACGACCTGCGTCCGCTGACCGGCACGCCCCGCACGGGCGGCGTGCTGCGCAGCCTGCCCGAAGACTTCCGCGTCGATGAACAGCCGCTGTACCTGCCGTCGGGCGAGGGCGAACACCTGTACCTCCATATTCGCAAAACCGGGCACACCACCGCCCACGTGATGCGCGAACTGGCCGCGCAGCTGGGCCTGCGCCCGCAGGACGTCGCGGCGGCGGGCCTCAAAGACCGGCACGCGGTCACGACCCAGTGGCTGAGCCTGCCCGGCAAGGCGGAGCGGCGCCTGCCGGGCTTTGCACTGGAAGACGTGGAGATTCTGGACACCTCGCGCCACGGCAACCGCCTGGGCATGGGCCACCTGAAAGGCAACCGCTTCACCGTGCGGGTGCGGGAAGCGGCTGGCACGGCGCATCTGGCCCAGGCCACGCTTGAACAGCTGACGCGGCTGGGCATTCCCAACTACTTCGGGCCGCAGCGCTTCGGGCTGGGCGGCCTGAACGCCGAGGAGGGCCTGCGGGTGCTGCGCGGTGAATCGAGGCTGCGCGACCCGGCGGTGCGGAGATTTCTGGTGAGCAGCGTGCAGAGCCTGATCTTCAACCGCTTTCTGGCGCTGCGGCTGGAACGCGGGCTGTTTGCGGCCCTCTTGACCGGCGACATGGCCAAAAAGCACGACACCGGCGGCGTCTTCGAGGTGCAGGACGCCGGGGCCGAGTCGCCGCGCGCCGAACGCGGAGAGGTCAGCGCTACCGGGACGCTGTTCGGGCGCAAGGTGAAGCCGCTGACCCAGGACGCCGGGCTGCTGGAACAGGAAGCCCTGGCCGCCTGGAACCTCACGCCCGCCGCTTTTTCCAGCCGCAAGGGAGACCGCCGGACCGTGCGGATGTTCGCGCAGGACGCCACCGTCACGCCAGGGGACGACGGCTACACGGTCACCTTCAGCCTGCCGCGCGGCAGCTTTGCCACCAGCCTGCTGCGCGAGCTGACCGGCACCGATGTGGACGGCCCTGTTGCAGCGGACATTCAGGCGGACGAGACGCTTCCCTCCTCCGGAGAGGCTGATTTTTCTTCGGGTCCGGGCACCTTTAGTTCAGGCATTCCCAGTAGTTCAGGCATTCCCAGTTCAGACACACTCAGTCCAGGCACCCCGAAGTGAGGCCGTTCAGAACAGGGCATGATGGACCAGACCACTCTCGCTCAGGAGGATCTATGACTTTGACTTTAGGAACGCTGCGCCGCCGTGTGGTTCTGTCTGTGCTGGCTTCCCTGACCTCGTGTACGCTGCTCAGCTCGGCGGCCACCCCGCCTGTGGTCGAGGCCAGCGCCCTGACGCCCACCTTCGGCGGCGTGCTGCTCAGCGCCACCTTCAGGCCGCGCGGCAAGGACGCCCTGAGTGGCGTGTGGTACGACGGCGGGCGCGCCAAGCTGCTGATGTGTGACCCCCGCTGTACCGTGGTCAAGGAGATTCCCTTCGAGTCGCCCCTGATGGTCGGCCAGGACAGCATGTACAGGGTCGTGCTGGCGGGAAAGTTCAAGAGCGGGCAGCGCCTACAGGTGGTCATGCGCTTTGCCAATCTGCAACTGGTCACCCTGAGCGTCCCGGTGGTCGAGTAGCCGCCCATTCCCGATCTGCCCACTCCCGATCTGCCCGTTCCCGATCTGCCCATTCCCGATTGGACTGCGCCCGCTCACCTCCGGCGCGCCTTCCTGGCGACCAGTTACGGCACAGCGGGCGAGCGGTTCCGGCTGGCAGAACACCCGGGCAGGCCCTGTCGTCTGTTCGCCCCGGGCGAGCACTGGGCCATGCTGACCGCCCACAACCGGCACGGTGTCCGGCAGGAACCTGAGCACAACGATCTCCAGCAGCGCCAGCTGGCGAACCGACTGTCTGCCCGGTTTTCCGGTCTGGTGTGTCAGAGGGCCGTGAACGGCGAGGGCGAGTGGGCCGAGGCCAGCCTGCTGGTGCGCGGACTTCCACTGGGGCAGGCGCGCGACCTCGGAAACCTGTTCGCACAGGCAGCGGTGCTGTGGGGCAGCGGACAGCGGGCCGCCTTGGTGTGGTGCGGGCCACACGGCGGTTCGGATCAGCTTGGCTCCTCCGTTCAGGCAGAGCGCTTCCGTATCGAGCGCGTCTGGGTCTGCGCCGCCGATGCCAGCCCGCAGCCCGGTCCACCCCAGCCCGGTGATCCGGCGCGACTGTTCGGGATGATGAACACGGTCAGGGATGAAGGTCAGGGATGATAGGCGAAGCCAGCCATTTCAGACTGTAATCAGGCCAGTTTGGTGAATTTTAGATGAGTGTAAGCGGCGTTCGCGAGGTGCCGGAACAGCCCCTTGTCACTCCTGCCCACTGGCGTGAACATCGGCACAATCAAACGTATCAGACGGCGAATCGTCCACCTTCCGGCTTTATGGAAGCGCTTCCGTATTGACACCCTCAGGGGGGCGGTGTAGTCTTTACGCGTCGTTAAACAAAGTGCTGGAAACCTGCTTCGCCCCTGGCGTGATCGGATGTCCAGAGTTCTGTCTGCTGCCCTGCCCACGCCCCGGCTCTGCCACCCTGGCCCTGCCCCTGCCCTGTCCCTGGAGGACCCATGAACAAGACACTGACCCTGCTGACCCTGACTGCCTCGCTGGTCGCCGCCGGAAACGCCCACGCCGCTGGCGTCACGCTCACGTTCGCCTGCGACTCGGTGGGCCAGGGCTTCGACCAGTGCAAGAAAGGCACGGACGCCTGGTCGGCCAAGACCGGCAACACCGTCAAGCTGCTTCAGGTACCCAAGGACACCGGCGACCGCCTGGCGCTGTATCAGCAGCAGCTCGGTGCCAAGGCCAGCGACGTGGACGTGTACATGGTTGACGTGGTGTGGCCCGGATTGATCGGCAACAGCCTGCTCGACCTGACCAGCGCCGTGCCCAAGGCGGTGCTCGACACCCACTTCCAGCCCATCGTCAAGAACAACACCATCGGCGGCAAGCTGATCGCCGTGCCCTGGTTCACCGACGGCGGCGTGCTGTACTACCGCAGCGACCTGCTGAAAAAGTACGGCTTCGCGGCGGCCCCCAAGACCTGGAGCGAACTCCAGATGATGGCCCAGAAGATTCAGGACGGCGAGCGCAAGACCGATCCCAAGTTCACCGGCTATGTGTTTCAGGGCAAGAACTACGAGGGCCTGACCTGTGACGCGCTGGAATGGGTCAACAGCTACGGCGGCGGCACCATCGTGGACAGCACCGGCAAGGTCACCATCAACAACCCCAAGGCCGTGGCCGCCGTCAAGATGCTCAGCAGCTTCGTGGGCACCATCTCGCCCGAGGCCGTCACCACCTACGACGAAGAGGGTGCACGCAACGTGTTCCAGGCGGGCAGCGCGGCCTTCATGCGCAACTGGCCCTACGCCTACTCGCTGGGCAACAGCGAGAAAAGCCCGGTCAAGGGCAAGTTCGACGTGGCGGCCCTGCCCGCTGGCGACGGCGGCAGCTCCTCGGCCACGCTGGGCGGCTGGCAGCTGGCGGCCAACAAGTACAGCAAGCACCCCAAGGAAGCCACCGACCTGATTCTCTACCTCACCGGCAACGCCGAGCAGAAGCGCCGCGCCGTCGAGGCCAGCTACAACCCCACCATTCCGGCGCTCTACAAGGACGCCGACGTGCTCAAGGCCGTGCCGTTCTTCGGCAGCCTGTACGACGTGTTCACCGGCTCGGTGGCCCGCCCCGCCACCGCCACCAAGACCAAGTACAACGCGGTCTCGCTCGCCTTCTCGACCGCCGTGTACAACAGCATGACCAAGAAGCAGACCCCAGAGGTGGCGCTGGCCGCCGCTCAGGCGTCGATCACCCGTGCCAAGGGGCGCGGCTTCTGAGCCTGCGGGTCATGCGCCCAGATGCTGCGTCTTAAGTAATTCTTGAACAAGAGGCGTCCCAAACAGGGGCGCTTCTTCGTATTCATCGGCGCTTACGTTACAGTGACCCAACACTTCAGACACTGAAACCCAAAGGACACGAGCCAGGACTTGAGGAGGTTTTATGACCGTACCTGTAGACGTGACCATGCGGCCCAAGCAGAAGGCGGGCATCGAGTCTACCCGTGCCCGCACCGCCGTCTGGCTGCTCGCCCCCACCCTGATCGTGCTGGCCCTGGTGGCGGGCTACCCGCTGTTCCGTACCTTTTACCTGGCGTTTACCGACGCCACCTTCGAGAATCCCGGCAAATTCGTCGGCTTCGATAATTTCCTGTTCAAGGCCGACGACGGTACTTGGGTCGGCCTGCTCACCGACCCCGCCTGGTGGGAATCGGTGGTCAACACGGTCAGGTTCACCATCGGCTCGGTGCTGTTCGAGACCCTTCTGGGGCTGGCCTTCGCGCTGGTGATCAACAGCAAGATTCGCGGCAAGGGGCTGCTGCGCACCGCCATTCTGGTGCCCTGGGCCATTCCCACGGTGGTTTCAGCCCAGATGTGGAACTGGATGTATCAGGACAACCTGGGCATCCTGAGCCAGTGGGGCCAGTCGCTGGGCTGGCTGAAGGTGGGGCAGTCGTTTCTGTCGAACCCCAACACCTCGCTGTGGGCGCTGGTGGCCGTGGACATCTGGAAGACCACGCCGTTCATGGCGCTGCTGCTGCTCGCAGGCCTGCAAAGCATTCCCAGCGACATGTACGAGGCCGCCGAGGTGGACGGAGCCAGCAAGGTGCGCCAGTTCTTCCGGCTGACCCTGCCGCTGCTGTCGCCCGCCCTGCTGGTGGCCCTGATCTTCCGCACGCTCGACGCCCTGCGGGTCTTCGACATGCCCTACGTGGTCAAGGGGTACGCGCCCGACACCCTGACCATGAGCATGTTCGCCCGCCAGCAATTGATCGACAACCAGTCGCTGGGCGCAGGCAGCGCCGTCAGCCTGCTGGTGTTCCTGATCATCATGCTCTTTACCGTGATCTACGTGACCACCCTGCGCGTGAGGTTCGACTGACATGACCACCAACACGACCAATACGACCGGCATGAACAACGCGGCGGCCATCAGTCAGACCCCGCCCAGACGCAAGAACTCCGCGCTCCAGACCGTCGGGACGGTGCTGTTCTGGTGCCTGATCGCCGTCATTTTGTTCTACGTCCTGTTTCCGTTCTACTGGGCCATCAAAACCAGCCTCACTCCATCGGGCGACCTGGCCCAGAATGCCCTGAAGTGGTGGCCGTCCAGCACCACCTTCGACAACTATGTTCAGGTGTTCAAGGGGCAGCCGTTTGCCCGCAACCTGCTCAACAGCCTGGTGGTGGCCTCCGGCACGGTGATCATCAGCCTGCTGCTGGCCGCTCTGTCGTCTTACGCGCTGGGCAAGTTCCGCTTCCGTTTCAAGACGGCCCTGATGTACACCATTCTGGGCGTCAGCGTGTTTCCGCAGATCGCGGTGCTGGGCGGCATGTTCACCACCATCCGCAGCCTGGGGCTGTACAACACCTGGGCCGGACTGATGCTGTCGTACATGATCTTCACCGTCCCGTTCACCGTCTGGGTGATGACCAGCTTCGTGCGCGACATTCCCAACGAGCTGGAAGAGGCCGCCCTGGTGGACGGGGCCTCGCCGCTGCAAACCCTGTTCAGGGTGCTGCTGCCGGTCATGACCCCGGCCCTGATCACCACCGGCCTGCTGGGCTTCATCAACTGCTGGAACGAATATCTGTTCGCGTTGACCTTTACGAGCAGCGATTCGGCCCGCACGGTGCCAGTTTCGATTGGAAGTTTCAGCGGCGCGTCCATCTACGAGAATCCTTTCGCTCAGATCATGGCCGCCAGCGTGGTCGTGACCATTCCGCTGATCGTACTGGTGCTGATTTTCCAGAAGCGCATCGTGTCGGGCCTGACCGCCGGAGCCGTAAAAGGTTGAACTGTTGAAGGCTGAGGCTGTAACGCCCTCAGACCGGTTCAACCGAACAGGAACAGCAAGGAGGCGTCTCCCCCACCGGGAAACGCCTCCCTTTTCTTTACCTTTCCAATTCTTTGGCTTTCCAGGCATTGCCCCGCTTGCCGCGCCCATGTTTGAAGCATAGGCTGGGGACATGACCGTGCGGGGCACCCCACCCGAATTCGCCCAGCACACCTCCCGGCTGCGCCGTGGGCGGCTGCTGAGCGCGCTGGTGGTGGTGGCCGCGCTCGTGTTCAGCCCGACGGTGACCCCGCTGCTGGGCCGCCTGTGGCGAGCTTCTCCCGCGCCCCTGACGCTGCCCGCCCTGCCCACTCCTGGGAGCAGCAACGCGGGCGTGCAGCGCTACGCCCAGTCGGCCCAGCCCTTTCAGCAGGCGCTGAACGAACTTCAGGTGGGCGAACGCCGCCGCGTGACGCTCAGCGAAGCGCACTTTCAGCTGTTCCTGCGGGCCTCACCGCTGCTGGGCCAGGCACGCACCGACGCCATGCTGGAGATGCTCAGCAGCGAGGTACGCAACCAGAATCCGGGGCGGGGTCGCCGCAGCGTGTTTTCCAGCCCCGAGGCCGCCCTGGACAGTGCCCAGGAGTGGCTGAGGTATCTGGCGTGGGCCGCCGCGCAGCCTCGCGGGGCCGCCGCGCTGGAGGCCGCCGCGCCAGTTGACCTCGCGCCCGGCGTGGTGCTGGCCCACGCCCAGGACATCCTGGCAGCCTCCAGCGCGGCGCATCTGGCTCCGGGCATGCTGGCGGCCATCGTGGACAACGAGCAGAGCGGGCAGGGCCGCCTGTACGGGCTGGCCGGCCTGCTGCGCGACCTGACCGACACGGCGGCGCTCAGGACCAGCGAGGCCTACGGCGAAAGCGGCCTGAGCGGCGACCTCAGCCAGACCGTGGGGCTGGCCCAGATGTCGTGGCAGGACGCGCTGGGCCAGCGGGAGCGCTTTCACGAACTGGGCATGTCGCTGGGCAGGCTGTCTTTTCCCACCACCGAGGCGCAGGCCAGACTGGCCCTCAAGGACTCGCGCGCCGGGCTGCTGCTCACGGCCTCGCGGCTGGTGGGCTACCTCGACGTACAGGAAGGCCAGAAGGCGCGGCCCCACACCTCGGCCCGGACGTACTTCACCGGTCCCGGCTGGCACAACAACCCCGCGCTGCTGTCGAGCGGGCAGACCTGGCCCTACGCCTGGAACGCTTTTTTCAAGGCCTGCCTGTACGGGGAACTGCTGGCACGTTCAGGCTGACGCTCAGGCCGTCGGTGGCGTAGCTGTATTTGCGGTCAGGAAGCACCTGGCGCACGTCGATGTCGTGTGACAGGTGGCTGAGCAGCACCCGGCGGGCCGCCCTGGCCCACGGCAAAGCCAGCGCCTCGCGCACGTCGTACACGCTGCGCCCGGAGTGATCTGTCTCCGACTCGTCACGGAAGGACGTGCCCAGCACCAGCAGGTCGAGGTCTTGCAGCCACGCCCCGGCCAGGCCATCCGGAACATCGACGGCGTCAGTCATGTAGACCCAGCGGCCCGGTATGGAAGCAGGCAGGGCGGAAACAGACGGGGGGAAGGGGGGCGGCGCGGAGGTAGACGGTGCAGCAGCGAAGTGAAAGGCGTGAGACGTGCCATTGGCCCCGTGCGGCACCTCGAAGGCGCGCACCCGGTAACCGCACAGCTCCAGGCCTTCGTCGGGTATGGGCTGTACCGGGGGCGACGACCCTTCCGGCTGGCCCTGAAAGGCGTAGGCGAAGCGTGCCCGGATGTCGGGCAGCACTGCTGCCGGAGCGTAGATCCTGAGCTGCCCGCCTGCGGAGGTCACGTAGTCGAGCAGGTCGCCCAGGCCCAGGACGTGATCGTTGTGGGCGTGCGAGATCAGCACCGCGCCCGGCACGAAGGGGCCGCCCAGCCGCGACAGCTGGGCGTGCAGGTCGGGGCCGCAGTCGAGCAGCAGGGTCTCACCGTTGCCGCGCAGCAGGGCGCCGGGCCGGGTGCGGCGGTTGAAGCCGGGGCGGCCCTGGACGCTGCTGCGGGCCTCATGGCAGACCGGGCAGTTGCACCAGAACCTCGGCACGCCCTTGCTGTCGGAGGTGCCCAGAAAATGCAGCGTGGCCGTCATATGGATTCCGGATGAACAGCTAAGTTCTGTTCATCCCGACCAACGGGAGTAGGAAAAGAATACGGCTTCCAGAAAGGAGTTGGATTTTTGGCGGGGTCCCAAAAATCTAACGGATTGGCCGGAAGCCGTATCAAGCCGTCAGCTCGCGCACGGCCCTGGCCAGATCCTGGCTGCCCGCCAGGCTGGACCCCACCAGCACGGCGTCGGCCAGCCCGCGCAGAGGAGCGATGTCGGCGGCGCTGCGGTACCCGCTCTCGGCCACCAGCAGCCCCGTGAAGCCCGCCGCGCGCGCCTGGGCGATCAGGCGCGGAGCGTTGTCCAGGTCGATTTTCAGGGTGGTCAGGTCGCGGTTGTTGACCCCGATGATGTCTGCGCCGCCGCGCATGGCGATTTCGAGTTCGTGTTCGTCGTGGACCTCCACCAGCGCGTCCAGGCCCAGGTGCCGCGCCAGGCGCAGGTACAGAGCGGTCTGCTCGCCCAGCACGCTGACCATCAGCAGGACGGCGCCCGCTCTCCAGTCGGCGGCCTCGCGCAGCATGGCCGGATGCACCACGAAGTCCTTGCGCAGCGCCGGAAGGCGGCTCGCCGCCACCACGTCCAGCAGCGCCTCAGGGCTGCCGCCGAAATGCCGGGGTTCGGTCAGCACGCTGAGAGCTGCCGCACCGCCCGACTGATACGCCAGGGCCGCCTGTGCGGGCTGAAGCTGGGCCGGATCGGGCGACGTGATCGCGCCCTGGCTGGGACTGGCCCGCTTGACCTCGGCGATCAGGGCCAGTCCCGGCCCGGCCAGCGCCGCCCGAAAGCGCCCGCCCGCCGCCCGCACTGGCCCCAGGTCTGGATCGGCTTCGGCGTAGTCCTGCGCCCGCTCACGCACAATCTGCTCCAGCACCCCGCCGCAGCTCAGGCCCCGCAGCCGATGGCGCTGCCCAAGAGCCGTCTCGACGTCCGCCTGAACGCGGTGCGGGGCTGAAGCTGGTTGCGGGCCAATGTCGGCTGCTTTCACGCCACAAGTATAGCCCGGCCCAAAACGGGCAAAAGACCGCGCCGTAAACGCCCAGCGCTCGTGTCTGCCCGCTCGGCTGGACCGCCCTGAAGGCGGGGCTGCTACCCTGGCCTCATGAGCCAGCCCCAGAGCAGCCAGGCCCCAGACACTCAGCACCCGGACACTCAGCACCCGGACAGTCAGCCGCTGCTGGCCCTCACGCCCGGCAATTTCCTGTTTCCGGGCGCGGTCAACACGCTGGTGCTGGCGGGCGAGTCGGGGCAGGCGCTGATCGTGGACACCGGCCTGGACGAGTCGCACGCCCGCAAACTGCTGCGGGCCATGCAGCAGTCCGGCCTGACCCCGGCGGCCATCCTGAACACCCACAGCCACGCCGACCACCACGGCGGCAACGCCCTGATTCTGAAGCGCTTTCCCGGAGTGAACATCTATGCCCCGCCCACCGAGGCCGCCATCATCCGGTATCCGCTGCTGGAGCCGCTGTACCTGTACGGGGCGCTGCCGCCCAGGGAGCTGCGGAGCAAGTTTCTGCTGGCCCCCGCCAGCCCCGCCCAGCCGCTGGACGCCGGGACGCACACCCTGGGCGGCGTGAGCGTGCAGCTGACCGACGTGCCGGGCCACGCCGTGCAGATGTTCGCCGTGCGCCGGGGCGGGCTGCTGTACGTCGCCGACGCACTGTTCGGGCCGGAGGCGCTGGCCAAACACCCGCTGACCTTCTGCGTGGACAGCGCCGCCCAGAAGGCCAGTGCGGCGGGGCTGCTGACGCTGGCCGGGCTTGGACTGGACGGGGCTGAGCTGAACAGGATCGGGCTGACCGTGCCCGGCCACGGTGACCCCACCACCGACCTGAGGGCGCTGGTGCAGGTGAACCTGGACAGCCTGGAACGCACCACGGCGGCGGTGCTGAACGCCTGTGAGCAGGGGGCTGCGAGCACCGACGAACTGCTGGCCCGCGTGTGCGAGGGTATGGGCGTGCAGATGGGCAACGCGGGCGCAGTGGTGCTCAACCGCAGCGTGGTGGCCGCCCACCTGAGCGAGCTGCTGGCAGCAGGCCGCGTCGTTTTGAGCATCGAGAGCAACAGGCTGCTGTTCGGCCTGCCAGACTGAAGACACGGGCCGTCGGGGCGCTTGCAGAGCGTAAAGGCGCACTTAGGCCAGCATCACCCGGCCTGCCACTCACGGCGCTACGGTGCTGGCATGACCAAAGCGACCGCAAAGAAGACCAAGGCGCAAGACAGCAAGAACCCGCTGGGCAAGACCGACGCGGCCCACCAGCAGGGCGTGAGGAACCAGGAGTCGAAATTTGCCCAGCTGGTCAACCACAGCTACCTGACGGAAGAAGGGTTTGACGTGGTGGCCGAGAGTTTGCAGCGCAACCTGGCGACCACGTTCAGCCTGTATCTGAAGCTGAAGAAGTTTCACTGGGACATTCGCGGGCGGCACTTCCGCGACCTGCACCTGGCCTACGACGATTTTATCGACAAGATTTTCCCCGGCATCGACGAGCAGGCCGAGCGCCTGGTGATGCTGGGCGGCAGCCCGGTGGCCGCGCCCAGCGACATTGCAAAGTACAGCGTGGTGCAAGTTCCCACCGAGACCATTCACGACGCCCGTGAGCAGCTCACGGCGCTGGTGGACGACCTGACCCGCGTGGCGAAAGGCTACCGCGACGACAGCAAGGCGGTAGACGACGCCGAAGACCCGGCCACCGCCGACCTGTACAACGGCATTCTGCACACCATCGACGAGGTGCGCTGGATGCTTCAGGCGATGCTCGACGACGCCAAGATGGACTGAAGGGTTCTGGATTCCAGGGCCGTGCCGGGTGCGCGGTCCTGTTTTTTGATGTGATGAACGGAGGAAAAGTCAGATGGCGCGGAAATTCGACTACACCCTCGATTACGCCCAGCTCGATCTGCGTGCCTGTCCAGGGCTGTACCGGGTGGGCGTGGGCGAGCAGGGCGTGCTGCTGGTGCAGCCCTACAAAGGCGAACTGCTGCCGCACTGGCGCTTCGCCACCCCGGAGCTGGCCCAGGTGAGCAGCCAGACCATCTCCGCCATGTTCCTGGCCTATCTGGAGGCGGGCGACTTCGTGGGGGCGGACATGGCCCGCAAGTTTTTGCAGATGGGCTACACCCGCGCCCGGAGATACGCCAACCACAGGGGCGGCAAAAAATATGCTGGCCCGGTACCCGACGATCAGAAGGGCAGAAGCGGGGCGCACGGCAGGCCAGAGCTGCCGCGCACGGAGGCCGATCCGCAGAAGGCGCAGGCCGCCGCCATCTTCAAGGCGAAATGGGACGAGGCCGCCGCCAACCCGGAATACAGGCGGCTGAAAGCAGAACACCGCGCCCTGTATGGATAGCGCGGTGGTGCGTGCTTTGAGTCGGAAAGAGTCTGGCCTTAAAACACCGGCCCGAGGCGGAAGTGAAACTGGCTGCTGCCGGTGCTGGGGCTGAAGCCGTAATCGAAGCGGATGGGCGGCAGCCCTACGCCCCCCAGACCTATGTTGAGCTGGGTGCCGATGCCGAACGAGTAGCCGACCTTCAGGTTCTCGCCGGGGCTGAACGCCGTGCCCGCGTCCACGAAGCCGATCAGGTACACGCCCTGGAACACCGAGCTGTTGAGGTTCAGGTCGTAGCGGTACTCGGCGCTCGACGTGAGGTAGCTGCTGCCCTTGAAGTCGCCCGTGGAGTACCCGCGCAGTTCGTAGGCCGAGTTGGTGTTGGTGCTGCCGATGGAAAAGCGCGTGCCGGGCGGCGGCGTGCCGATGTAGGTGCCTGCGTTGACGCGCACCGCGATCACCTGCTGGCGCTGCTGCGCCCCGAAGCCCTTGTCGAGCGTCTGGCCCAGCCCGAAGTAGGTGCTGGCCCCGCCTTCCAGCTGCGTCCAGCTCAGCGGGGTCGCGCCGCTGCTACCAAAGCCGTAGGAGGCCCCCAGGTTGGCCCGGAAGCCCTGGGTGGGAAACACGGCGCTGTTGGTGTTGCCGTAGTTGGCCCCGAGGCCCAGCAGGGTGGTCAGGCTGTTGGGCGGAACCAGGGCGGTGGCCGCGTCGTCCGTGGTGGTGCTCACATCGGTGGCGGTCTGCTTTTCTAAGGTGTAGGTGTTGTAGCTGGTGCCCACGCTGGCACTGACGGTCAGGTTTGGAATCAGCTGGCGTCCCACGGTCACGCCGAAGCCGGTGCGCCTGACCGAGTAGTCGCGCCCGCTGTCAGTCCCGGCAGCGTCGAGCAGGGCATTGTTGCCCGAGACTGTACTCGAGATGTTGAGGCTGGCGCTGGTGCGGTTCTTGCGGAAATCGGCGAAGTCGATGTCGATCCAGGGAATCTTGTACTCGATGTTGGCGCTGACCACCTCTCCGGCGTCGTTGGGCGAGGCCGAAAGGCTGGCGTTCAGGTTGTGGCCCAGCCCGAAGAGGTTGTTGTTCTCAAGCCCGAGAGAGCCGCTGAACCCGCTGATCGTGTCGTAGGTCAGCGCGGGCTGAAAGCTGCGGTTGCCGGAAATTTCCGAGACGTTGATGACGTAGGTCAGGTTCTCCGGCTTGGCCGGGTCGGCGGCCTTGGTGGTCACGTCGTTGATCTTGACCAGGCTCTGGCCCCGGATGCTTTCCAGCGCGCCCCGGAAGGCCCGGTCATTAAAGATCGTGCCCGGCTCGGGAAGCTCGCGCGTGATGACCCGCTCCTGGGTGGCTTTCGGCCCGGTCCAGACGATCTGGTAGCCCGCGATCCTGGTCTCGTGGACGTTGAAGGTCAGCACGCCATCTGCGTACACCACCGCGTCTCGGGTGCTGATCTCGAAGCCCGCCTTGCGGTACACCTCTCGCAGCTTGACAAAGTCGCCCTCGGCCAGCTGGCGCGAGTACACGTCCCCCGCCTTGGTCGAGATGGCCGCTTGCAGGTCGGCGGTCTTGATCAGCGTGTTGCCCGCGATTTTGATTTCCCTGACCGGCCCGGTGTTGGCCTCGGCCACCCCGAACAGCACGCGCACCCGGCTGGCATTCTGGGCGTCGCCCGGCTGGAGCGCGAAGCCCACCGACTGGCCGCTGAGGTTGCTCAGCGCGCGCACGTCCTGTTCCAGCAGCGCCAGACTGGGCACGCCGCCCGCCTTGGTCGCCAGCACCGGGGCGCTGCCAGCGGGCAGTTTGAGGGCCGAGGTGTCCACGCCCACCACCTGACCCTCCAGCACGGCGATCTTGAGCACGCCGCCCTCCAGCGTGCTGCTCGCCGCGTTCACGCCGCTGGCCAGGTAGCCCGCCGTCTGGTACTCCTGCTGAATCTGCTTGACGGCTGCAAAGTAAGCGTCAGGCGTGAACTTCTTGGCGTCGAACAGCGGTCTAAAGGCCGCCACCACCGTCGCCTGTGGCAGCAGCGTGCTGCCCGTGACCTCGATGCGCGTCACCGGAGCCGTCTCGTCTACCACGTAGGTCAGGTCCACCGTGCCGTCGGGCCTGGCCTTGGCCTCGGTGCTGATGCTCGGCAGGAAGGGATAGCCCTCGGCGCGGAAGTTCTGGGCCAGCGCCTGCTTGGACTGGTCGATCCGCACGCTGTTCAGGGTCGCGCCGGGGGCGATGTTGAGCACGTTCGAGAGCGAGGTCTTGAAGGCGTCGGCAGGCAGAAAGGTCAGGCCGCTGACACTGACGCTGGCGATGGCCGGGTTGGGCACCACCGCGATCACCAGCACGTTCTGGCCGTTTACGGTTTGCAGCGTGGCGCTGGCGGTCTTGAGATAGCCGGTGGCCAGCGCGTCCTGCTCGACCTGACGCAGGTTCACCGCCGACAGGGCCGCGCCCGGCTGCACGCTCAGGCTGGCCTTCAGGAAATTGCCGAGCAGGTCGCTGGCCCCGGTCACCACCACGTCGTTCAGTGAGGCCGCCTGCTGGGCCAGCGCGAAGGGTGCGCTGAGCGCCGCCGTGAGGGCCAGGGTGTGTCTGATCTGCATTCGTTCTCCTCTTGAAACCGGCCCGGACCGCACGCTGTAGATGGGCCAGACTTCCCAGACTTTATTGATGACGGAATTGATGACTGCGCTGTGCTATCGGTGCTGTACTGCTATCGGGGCTGTGCTGCTGGCTGACTGTGCTGCTGGCCGAAACGCCGCCGGAGTGTGACCGCTGCGCCGGAGGGTCCGCGCTCGCCACGGGCTTCGCGTCCGGCCCAGCATAGATCAGCCTTCCTGAAACCTGCGGCGACCCCTCGGTGGGCCACTCTCTTCATGGGCCACATTCGTGTTTATCGCCCTGAGAAAGATGAAGCGGCCTTGATCCGGCCTTGGTCTGTGCAATCGCTGCCCACGCTCATACCCCCGGTCTCGGATGCCCGCACCCGGATATCCAGAGTCAGATGCTCAGACCCGGATATTCAGACCCGGACGTTCAGACTTGCCCCTCCAGCCCGCCTGCGCCCACAATGACCGCGTGAGCACCGCTTCGTCTTCCACCGCTGCATCTTCGTTCGCCGCCCCGGAGACGCCCCGCCGCTGCCGCCGCGCTGCCCGGACGCTCCCGGTGCGGGTCCGGGCGTGAGTCTGCCGCAGGTGTTGCGCGAGCTGCGGGCCGCCGAGGTCGCTGCTGGCAGGTCTGCCGGGTCGGTGCGGCTGGTCGCGGTCAGCAAGGGGCACACTCTGGCCGAGATCAGGCAGCACATTCTGGCCCACGCGGGCCTCCAGCCGGGCGGCTTCGCGCTCGCCGAGAACCGGGGCCAGGAACTGCGCGACAAGGTGGCAGAAGTGGAGGGCGCGGACGGAACAGGGACAGCCCAACTCGACTGGCTCCCACTCGACTGGCCCCCACTCGACTGGCACTTCATCGGACCGGTGCAGCGCAACAAGGTCAAGTATCTGAAGGCCGTGAGCCTTGTTCATACCATCGAGGAGCTGTCTCAGGCCGAGGCAGTGGCGGCGGCGGCGCAGGGCTGGGGGCACGCCCCGGAGGTGCTGCTCCAGGTCCACAACGGCGAGGCCCAGAAGCACGGCGCGTCTGTGCAAGACCTGCCCGGCCTGCTACGGAGCGTACAGCAGACCGGGCTGAAGGTGCGCGGCCTGATGGTCATGGCCCCCTACGGTGACCCGGCAGCCGCAGAACAGGTGTTTGCCGACACCGCGCTGGCGGCGTACAGCCTGGGCCTGAGCGAGCTGAGCATGGGCATGAGCGACGACTTCGTGGCCGCCATCCGGCACGGCGCGACGCTGGTGCGGGTGGGGCGGCGGCTGTTTGGCCCGGATACGCTCAGCGCGGCCACAGATTCAGACCTCCAGCACGGCTGATACGGCATGTCGGCCCTCCTGCCAGCTAAGCAGACAACTTGGGCTAAACTACGCTCATGACTCGGGACATCAGCAGGGGGCGGGCCAGGTGAAATACACCCCACTGGACGTGCGGCATCAGGAATTTCCGGGCAACCTGGGCGGCTACAAGCGCCTGGACGTCCGCACCTTCATGAACGAGCTGGCCGACGACTTCGAGGAACTGCTCCAGGGTCGCCAGGACATGGGCGAGCGGCTGCTGGCCCTGGAGGGCCGCCTGGCCGAGTACCGCCAGTCCGAGGACGATCTGCGGCGGGCGGTGGTCAGCACCGAGCGCATCTCACAGGAGCTGCGCGAGAATGCCCGCCGCGAAGCCGAGCTGATCTCAGCCCAGGCTGAAGCCTACCGCGACGGTGTGACCCAGCAGGCCAATGCCCGCTCGGTGGCCCTGGAGGCCCGCCACGAGGCCCGCACAGGTGAGCTGGAGACCCTGCACCGCGCCCGCAGCACCGAGCTGGAGGCCGCCCACCAGGGCCGCAGCACCCAGCTGGAGGCCGGATACCGTGCCCGCTTCTCCGACCTGGAGGCCCAGTACCACCGCCGCCACCGCGAACTGGAACAGGGGCTGAGTGGGCGCACCTCGCACCTGGAGGCGGTGTTCAGCCAGCGCTACAACGAACTGAGCAGCCTGCTCAGCCGCGCCCGCGACGAGCAGGCGCAGTTCGTGGCGCAGTACCGGGCCATGGTCGGGTCGTTTCACGAGCTGTCGTCCCGCCACCCGCTGCCCGAGGCCCTGCCGCTGCCCACCGAGATGCCGCCCAGCCCCCTGAACAGCCCCCTGCCCGCCCTGGAAGAAGGCGCGTTTCCAGCCCTGAGTGCCGGAACGCCCGCAGAGCCAGCGCCGGACAGTCGCGTGCTCACCATAGACGAACGCGCCGGGGCACCCACCGACCCGGCCAGCCAGCCAGACCTGGCCAATCAGGTCGAGGAACAGCAGTTCGTTTAGAGCATTTGTCAAAAAGGCTTTCTCTTTTTGACCGAGCGGGTAGGCGTCGTGTACGGCGTCCGTTCTGCCCAAGAACTGGAAGGAGTGAATTTAGTGGAGCATTGGGCATGATGGAGCTGACAAAAGGCAGTTGTTTTGGCAGTGGAATTATGACAAATGCTCTAGAACCATTCAGAAACTGAGAGTGGCGGCGCTGAACTCTATCAGCGCCGCCACCTTGATGTGTTCCCACCGGTTGAAGGTCCGCGTCTGGGACCCTCAACCGATGCTCAGAGTATACGGATTCCGCTCTATTCCGTAACGCTCGTAAACGCGGTTAAGCGTCCTCACAGGCGCTGCTCTTACCAAGAAGCGCCGAGCGTTCCTCCATGCCGCAGAATCCGTACCTGTTCCTACTCCCGTTCTTGGGCAGAACAGCGCCGTGAAGGTGCAAGTCGGTCGGGGCGGCCCGCCCTCTAGCCAGATTCATTAGCCCGTCTCTGCACCGGAGGGTGGCGACGCCTGCCCGCTTCTTGGCGTGAACAGCGCCGTTGATGACGCTACGCCGCTTCTTGGCGTGAACAGCGCCGTTGACGACGCTACGCCGCTTCTTGGCGTGAACAGCGCCGTTGACGACGCTACGCCGCTTCTTTGGCAGAACGGACGCGCCTGGGCACGCCTGCCCGCTTGGTCGGATTGATTCCGAACACAGCACGGAATCAATCGGAATGGATATTACTTCTCGTCGCGGCGGCTGCCACCGCTCCAGCCCCGGTCTGCACGGGCGCGGGGGCGGAAGTCGCTGTCACCCTGGGAACGCTCGCCACTGGGCCGGTCTGACTGGGCGCGGTCTGACTGTGGCCGATCCGACTGGGGCCGATCCGACTGGGGCCTGTCGCCGCCGAACGGGGGGCGCTCACTGCGCTCACGGTTGAAGCCCCCCTCGCGCGGGCGGAAGTTGCCGCCTTCACGGTTGCCCTGATACCCGCCGCTGGGTCGGTCACCACCGGAGCGGTCCTCACGCGGACGGAAACCGCCGCCCTCACGGCCTCCGTCCCGATTGCCCTGATAGCCGCCGCTGGGTCGGTCACCACCTGAACGCTCCTCGCGGGGACGGAAGCTGCTGCCCTCGCGGCTCCCGTCCCGGTTGCCCTGGTAGCCGCCACTCTGGGGACGGTCTTCACGCGGGCGGAAACCGCCGCCTTCACGGCCTCCGTCCCGGTTGCCCTGGTAACTGCCGCTGCGCTGCTCGCCACGGTCACGGTTGAAGCCGCCTTCACGGCCCCCGTCCCGGTTGCCCTGATAGCCGCCGCTGCGCTCCTCACGGGCGGGACGGTCTTCGCGGGGCGGGCGGGCGCTGCCCTGACCGGCGAACTGCCCAGCCGCCTGGCCGCTGCCCTGGCCCTCGCGCAGTTCACGCATCTCGCGGCGCAGGCCACGGATTTCCTTGGACTGGTCCTCGATCATGGTGGTCAGCTTCGACAGCACCGAGAACAGCTCGTCGGCGTCCACGAAAGTCTCGTCTTCTTCACCCTCGCCTTCCTCGTCGTCGGCCATATGATCCTCGTCGAGCGGGCCGTCTTGCAGCGCACTGATCACGCCGCGCAACTCAGCGGGCGCTTGTTCGACTGGGGCTTGCTGGACTGGGGCCTGCTCAACCGGGGCCTGGGCACTCTGGGTCTCGTGCGCCTTGCTGTCCTGGGGGTTCTCCAGGGCGGCGGCAGCGTGATCCTGGCTGCCTGCATCCTGGCTGCTGGTATTGTGGCTGCTGTCGTCATGGCCGCCGGCGTCGTGCGTGTTCATAGAATCGTCGCTCATACTCTGTCCTTTTGCGCCTCTGCGTCCAGCCCGCCGTCTGATCTTGCGCTGGCCTTCCAGACCGCACCAGCGAACCCGTCACCCTGCCTGCTGGTGGGCGGTTGCTGGTCTTCACGGCTCGGTGCGGGGTCGGTCCCTGTCGGTGGCCCACCCGCTCACTGTCTGGCCGTTCCTGAACGCTCACGCCCCAGGTCCGGCCCGCAGGCGTCCAGAGAGTGTAGCACCTCCCGGCCCAGGGCTGCGGGACCGGGGAACTGCGCGGCCCACTCACAGGCCGCGCTCCGGACAGAGCTTGAACTCCAGCGCCCGAACTTCAGTAGTCGAGCGTTTCGCCAGGCTGGATCAGGTGCGCCGTCACGCCGCGTTTCCGGGCCTCGGCGGCGAACACCTGCGGGTCGCCGTCCAGCCCAGGAAACGTGCCGTAGTGCATGGGAACCGCGTCTTTCGGGCGCAGCAGGTCCAGTGCCCGGCCCGCCTCCTGTGGCCCCATGGTGTAGTGGTCCCCGATGGGCAGGAAAGCCAGGTCCAGGCCCCGGTCACCGATCAGCTGCATGTCGCCGAACAACGCCGTGTCACCCGCAAAATATAGCCGCTTGCCGCCGAACTCGATCACCATGCCGGTGGGCATGCCGCCGTAGGTGCCGTCAGGAAAGCTGCTGGAGTGCCACGCCGGCGTGAAGTACACGCTGCCCCAGGGCTGCTTCACCGTGCCGCCGATGTTGGCCCCGATGGCGTTTGTCACGCCCTTGCTGCCCGCGTAACCGCCGATCTCAGCCGTGGCGATCAGCGTGGTGTCACCCTGGGCCAGATCGAGGGCATTGCCCCAGTGGTCGCCGTGCGCGTGCGAGATCAGCACGCTGGAGACGTTCATGGCCTGCACCTGCTCGACGCTGTGTTTCGCCACAGGATTGCCCGCGATGAAAGGATCGATGACTACGGTGTGGCCGCCGTCCTGCAAGATGAACGCGCTGTGGCCGATAAAGGTGATCTTCATGTCGGGCAGTCTGTCAAATCCGGGGGCCACAGGATTGTGTGCAGGCACGCGCCAGCACACTTAGAAAACCTTTATCTCGTTTGATGTCAAAAGGTCTGCCCGGCATCAGGGCGAAGGTCAGGTGACCATGACCGGGAGGCAGATCAGACCACCCCGCTGCACGCGACTGGGGCGTGGCGAACCGCCGAGCTGCGCGCACGGCAGGCCCCGACTGTTCGCCCGTGCGCGCACCGCAGGCCAAAACCTGTCAGACTGTGTGCAAGCGGCCCCCTGTTTCCCTTCGGGCCAGAAATCAGGTTGCATGCAGAGGCTCACAGCGCTCTGCCGGGCTGCACCGTCCTGAACGTCTCAGGCGGCCACGCCGTTTGTGTGTTCAGGTTGGTCCTGAAAGCACTTCTTCCCCGCTGTGCCGAGGATTTTAATGACTGATGTTACTGCGCCGATCACCACCTTTCAGGACATGAACCTGCCCAAATCGCTGAACGACGCGATCATCCGCATGGGCTACAGCGAACCCACCGAGATTCAAGCTCTCAGCCTGCCGCCCGCAAGGGGGGGCCGCGACGTGCTGGGCACCGCCGCCACCGGCTCGGGCAAGACCGTGGCCTTTCTGCTGCCGCTGATCGAGAAGCTGCTGTCGGGGCAGGCCACTCCGCGCCGCAGCCGCGCCCTGGTGCTGGCCCCCACCCGCGAGCTGGCCGCCCAGATCGAGGAAGTGGCCCTCGAATTGACCAAAAACACCCACCTGCGCGTCGCCAGCATCTTCGGCGGCGTCGGCCAGAACCCGCAGGCAGCGGCGTTGCGCGGCGGCACCGAGATCATCATTGCCACGCCGGGGCGGCTGCTCGACCACATTAACCAGGGCAACGCCAAGTTCGGCGGCGTCGAGGTGCTGGTGCTCGACGAGGCTGACCGGATGCTGGACCTGGGCTTCCTGCCCGACATCCGGCGCATCCTGAAAGCACTCCCCACGGTGCGCCAGACCATGCTGTTCAGCGCCACCATGCCCGACGACATCGTCAAGTTGGCCCGCGACTTTCAGCAGAACCCCGTCCGGGTGGGCGTCAAGCACGGTGGTCGCCCCGCCGCCAAGATCACCGAACTGGCCTACGCCATCAGCAGCGAGCTGAAAGTGGACCTCGTGGCGGGCATTCTGGCCGCGCCCGACGTGGAGCAGGCGCTGGTGTTCACGCGCACCAAGCACCGTGCCAACCGGGTGGCCGAGAAGCTGGAACGGGCCGGCATCAGCGCCCAGCGCATTCACGGCAACAGGTCGCAGACTGCCCGCACCGAGGCGCTGGAAGGATTCAAGAGCGGCAAGTACAAGGTTCTGGTCGCCACCGACATCGCCTCGCGCGGCATCGACGTTCCGGCGCTGGGCCACGTGATCAACTTCGACGTGCCGGTGAGTGCGGAAGATTACGTACACCGCGCCGGACGCACCGCCCGCGCGGGCCTGAGCGGCACGGCCATCACGCTGTTCTCGCGGGATGAAGAAGACGGCCTGCGGGCCATCGAGCGCTTCACCGGCAAGGCCATCGAGCGCGCCAAGCTGGAGGGCTTCGACTACGGGGCCAAGCCGCAGGAAGGTCTGGAGATTCCGCTGCGCGAACGGCTGGCGAACCACAGAGCGCAGCGCAGCGGGGCCGGTCAGGGCGGCGGGCGCGGTCATGCGGGCGGGGGCCAGTCACATGGAGGCCAGTCGCATGGGGGCCAGTCGAGCGGCGGCGGCGCTCAGGGTGGTGGGGGCGGCCAGGGTGGACGATCCAGCCAGGACGGCGGGCAGTCGCGCGGCCAGCAGGGTCAGGGCGGGCGTCAGGGTCAGTCTTCTCAGGGGCAGCCTTCGCAGGCCAGCAACGCGCGGTTCAGCACCGTGGCCCCGGC
>JANXWI010000084.1 GCA_025351205.1 Deinococcus sp. | reverse complement strand
TACTTGCCCGGCACCTCCTGCGCGGCCAGCGGCCACAGGGCGTTGTTCTGGAGGACGTTCCAGAAGGCCTCGGTCACCAGGAAGCTGATGTTGAAGGTGCTGATGTCGCCCTCGATCTCCTCGCGGTCCAGGTCCTTGGCGGTCAGGAAGTCGAGCACGTCGGGGTGGTCCACGGCGATGGTCGCCATGCCCGCGCCGCGCCGGGTGCCGCCCTGACGCACCACGCGCAGCACCGGCGAGTATACGAAGCGCAGGGTGTTGACCGGGCCGCTGCGCTCCGCGCCCAGGTTGGCCCACTCCAGAAAGTTGTCGAAGATTTCCAGCAGAAAGCTGACCGGGCCGCTGGACGTGCCGCCCGACCCCTTGATCGGCGCACCCTCGGGCCGCATGCCGCTCAGGTCGATGCGCGGTTCCAGGCCCAGCTTGGCGTTCTCGGCCACCTGCCGCGCCGCGTCGATGATGCCGCCCATATCGTCCTGCACGCCGCCCACGCCCTCGGGCAGGTCACGCACGATCTGCACGCCGTTGCGCCTTGCCAGCGTGACCAGCTCGGGCTTCAGACCCTGGCCGTAGATCACGCGGGTCCAGTTGCGGACCATCACCGGCTGCTTGTCGCCGTCGGGCTGGGTGGGCGGGCGCATCAGGCCCTCCACGAAGTCCTCCACGTCGGCGTGCAGGGCACTCATGTAGACCCAGCCGCGCACGCCCGCGTCGGGGCGGCTGGCGGGCGAGCGGGGGTGGTACACGTCCAGGTTCACGCCGTTGCCGCCGCCCACCTTGGTCACCAGCGCCAGCTTTTTGGCGACCTCCATCACACCTTCAAAACTGCTGGGATCACTCTCGGTGGCCCCCTGCACGAAGCAGTTCAGGACGTTGCCGTGCTGGGTGCCCGCGCCCGCCATGACCCGCCCGCCGGGACAGAACTTCTTGCCCGCCATCAGCTCGTAGTACTTCTGCGCCCACCCCAGCCGCGCTTCCGGGGCCTCGGCAGCCGCCACCCAGTTCGCCACCCGCCTGAACAGGCCGCTCAGGTCGCCGTCCGTCGGCTGAAAATACTGCCGCTTGGCAATGTGCTGGGCGTTGTCGTCGAAGTGGGCGAGGGCGGCGGCGGTGCTGGACACGGTGGGGGTGGTCATAAGGCTCCTGTGTTGCCCTGTTCATGGGCACAAAAGTCGAAGCACCGCGCCTGGAGGACGATGCGTGCGGGGAAAAAGGTCTGGCGTATGTTGAATCTGCGGCTTGAGTTCTCGGATTTTAACATACGTATCTGGACCTGACAACCATATCTTGTATGTACTCACATGAGTAGCACCTGATATGGTACCCACGCTGGTCATCTGAGTTGTGTCGAATGTGACCATTACACCACTTGGTGAGACGGGGGGCAAGGGCAGTTGCAAAGCCTGGGTTGCGGTCTGGACTGGGTTTGGGCCGCCTGTCATCCTGAGTCCCATGCAGCTGTACCTCTCGCTTCTGCGTGACCGGCGCGTGGCCGTGATCTGGCTCGGCGAAACGGTGAACGCCTTTGGCAGTGCCCTGACCTTCTGGGCGCTGGCGTGGCTGCTGTACCGCACGTACCCGGCTCAGCCACTGCTGGCCGCCGCAGTGCTCTCCGTGCTCTCCGTGTCCAGCCTGCTGGGAACGCTGGCGCTGGGAGCCTGGCTCGATGTCTGGGACCGTCGGCGCGTGCTCATGGCGTGCAACATGGCACTCGCCCTGCTCACGGCGCTCGTTCCGGTGGTGACCCGTGCAGCCTGGGGCCTCCTGCCGCTGCTGGCGCTGGTGCCGCTGATCGGAATTCTCAGAAGCCTTCCGGCCCCGGCGCTGAGTGCCACGCTGCCGAGCCTGGTGCCCCCCGAACGGCTGGCAGGTCTGCAAGCCCTGTTCGGCCTGACCTGGATGACCGGAGAGCTGCTGGCACCGGTGGCCGCCGGGTTTCTGATCTCCGGCCTGGGCGTGAAGGCGGCCCTGTGGTTCGACGCCGCGACGTATCTGGTGACTGCGGTGGTGTACGCGGGCGTGCGGTTTCCGGTGCAGGCAAAAGTGGATTCACCAGAGGAAACCGCTGGCCTGGGCAGGTGGTGGGCGCAGCTCCAGGCTGGTTGGGGTTTTGTGGTCGGGCGGCCCGCCCTGTGGGGCATGTTTCTGGGGGTGGGGGCGGCCAATGGCTACTTCGAGGTGTTCGGGGCGCTGTTTCTGCCACGGGTGGGCGAACGGCTGCTGGGGGCGGTGCGCGGGCCGCTGGGCGTGGGCGTCATCGACGCCGTGAGCGTCGGGGCAGAGCTGCTGGCCTCGCTCTGGCTGGGCAAAACGGTGATTGCCGCGCGGGCGGTCCGGCCCCTGGTGCTGCTGGGCTGTACCCTGCCCGTCGTGCTGGCCGCCTGCGTCGTGCTCGCGCCCACGTTTCCGGCAGCGCTCGGTTTTGCCGCCCTGAACGGGGCCGCGTTTGCCCCTCTGAGCGTGCTGGCAGCGGTCTACGTGGCACGCCACACACCAGGGGGTCTGCTGGGCCGAGTGAGCAGCGTCAGGCTTTTCTTCAGTACGGCTCCCCGCCCACTGGCGATGACCGCAGCGGGCGGGCTGTTGCCGCTGCTGGGCCTGGGGCCACTGGCGCTGGCCCTGGCGGGCGCTGCCGTGCTGCTGAGCATTTTCGGCTACTGGCGGGGCAGAATCGGTTCACCGGCGGAAGCAGAAGAAAGATGATCGGCGGCACTGTCTCTCCGGGCCGTGTGACAGCCCTTCTGGCTACTCGCTTGCGGAAGACACTGGAAACTGCGTCGCCATCAGGCGGTCCCAGGCGCGGTCCGACAGCAGGCGACGGAGCGCAAGATACAGGTGCCCGCTCAGCCCGACTACGGAGCGGGTGCGTGGACGGCGGGCCAGCGCGGCCTGGACCACCACGGCGGCCACCTGCTCTGGCCGGATGATGCCCGCAGTGTTGCGTCCTGGAGTGAACATCGCCCGGGTCACGCGCATGTGGTTGGTTTTGAAGGCCAGGTAAGGACTGTCTGGCCCGGTGTCGGGCATGGTACCCGCGATCTTCTTGTCGAAGGCGGTGTAGACCCCCGTAGGTTTGACCAGCGTCACGTCCACCCCAAAATTCTGCACCTCGCAGCGCAGTGCGTCGTTGATGGCCTCCAACGCATACTTGCTGGCGTGGTACGCGCCTGCGCCCGGCGCGGTAAAACTGCCGCCCACCGAACCGATATTGATGATCCGGCCCCAGCCTGCCCTCCGCATGCCGGGCAATACCAGCTGGCACAGGCGCAGCAGGCCAAAGACGTTGGTCTCGAATTCACGCCGCACCTCTGACAGTTCGAGTTCCTCGATGGGACCGTTCAGGCCGTAACCCGCGTTGTTCACCAGCACGCCGACAGGGTGACCGTCCGCCTCTATGTCCGCTACCGCCCGCATCATGGAAGCCTCATCGGTCACGTCAAGAGGCAAGGTCCGCAGCCCCCAATTGGCCAGACCCTGCAAGCTGCTGGCGTCGCGGGCGGTGGCGTAGACGATAAATCCAGCTGAATGCAGAGCCAGGGCGCTGGCCCGTCCGATGCCGCTGGACGCGCCCGTCACGAGGGCCACCTTGCTACGTGTGTTGATCGTGGCCGAGTTGGGCATGGTTTTTATCGGATGAGACACGGTTCTCCTCGAAATCGCATCTGATACGGATAAACAGTGATGTTCTGTTCATCCCGACCAGCGGGAGAAGGAAGGAAATACGGATTGGCCGGAACCCGCATGAAAAATTATCGCAGCAAGTAAACGTTTGTTTACATTAGAAGCTTACCTGACTGGACGCCACAGGTCAACAGTGGTTTACTGGATCATCTTGCCTGCCGACCCACCTTCTGACACGTCGCGTCCCAGGAATGCTGCTCACACCCGCGTCGCCATACTGAACGCGGCACGGACCGCCTTCGCGCGTCAGGGCTTCGAGGCTGCCGGAGTGCGTGAGATCGCGGCCAGTGCGGGCGTGACCGCTGCACTGGTGATCCGCTACTTCGGCTCTAAGGAGAACCTGTTTGTCCAGGCTGTCGTGCAGAACTTCTCAGTGGTCGGGCTGCTGGAAGGTGAGCGTGCGCGGCTGGGTGAACGGCTGGCCCGCTACGTGTTGCAAAAAGAGTCGGAGGCGGGCGGCAGCCTCCATCCGCTGCTGGCGCTGCTCCGCTCGGCCACCAACGAACAGGCGGCGGCCCTGCTGAGGACAGGCCTCGATGCCCAGTTCATCGGGCCGCTGGCCGCCTGGCTGGGAGGACCGGAGGCAGAGGTTCGCGCCGGGTTCATCGCGGCCACGCTGCTGGGTCTCACCGCCGTCAGAAGCGTCCTTCAGAGCCGGGCACTGTTCACCGCCGACACTGAGAGGCTGCTGGCCTTCAGCGCGCCCGTGTTGCAGGGTTACATCGACGGTCCAGACATCTCATGACTTAAACATCTGCCCCTTCCCGCAGCCAGGGCCAGCGCCGCCGGTAGCTCGCCGCCTTCTCGGCGTACAGCCGCCCGTCGTCGGCGTTCAGCGGGTTCGGGCGCAGGAGGCCCACTTCCAGTTCGTCCAGACCGCAGGGGGCGTACAGCCCGCCGTGTTCATCAATACCCAGGCAGGTGCAGCGCACCAGAAACTGCTCGATGCCCTGCCGCACGCTCTCAATCGGCGGGCGCGTCTGCCCGAATCTGGCCTCAAACCACAGGTGGACCCGTGCCTGGTTACGGACCTCGACCCGTACATCCAGGTCGGCAAACAGCTCACCCGCCCGCCGGATCACGGCGTCTTCGGCCTCGTAGCTGGGGTCCGGATCGTAATAGAACAGGTCGTAGTCGTTCACGTTCTCACCCGGTGGGCGACCCGACTGCGCGTTCCAGACGGCCCCGAACAGGCAGCCCGCCACGAGGTGCGCCTGCGGGGCCGCCAGCTGGGGCAGCCGGTCCAGAATGGCGGCGTTGACCGGGTTCTGGCAGACCAGATGCAGAAATTCGGCTTCGGTCACGGACCGTATTTTCTGTCGTCCGGCAGCTCCGCGCCCTCGTGGACGGCGCGGGCCACCTTCAGGGCCAGCGGGAAATCGGTGGCGGCGTACCAGCCCTCCTCCAGCCCGCCTGCACGCTGGCGGTACACGCACAGCACCGGGCCAGCGCTGCACGCACCCAGGCAGCCGCTCTCGGTCAGGCGCAGGCTGCCCCCGATCTTGAAGTAGGCCAGTTTCTGCGCGTCGAGCGCGTTCCAGAGCGCCCGGTACAGCAGATCGCTGCCGCGCGCCTTGCAGTTGACGTGCTGGCAGACGAGCAGGTGGCCGGAGGTTTTGAAGTGGGTGGGGGTCATGGGGAGGCCTGTGGCGTGTGGCGTGCAGCGCGTGGGAAGGGCAAGGAGACGGTTGAGAGCCGAAGCAGCGGGGACTGGCCGTGTCTACAAGCCACACGCCACGAGCCACAAGCGTTCCTCATCGTCCACCCACCGCCGGCACCACGATCAGCCGCCCGGAGTGTCGCAGCACGCTGGCCCGCAGATTGTAGGCGGCGTGCAGGTTGTCGGGCGTCAGCACCTGTTCGGGCAAGCCCTGGGCCAGCACCTCTCCTTTGTGCAGCAGCAGCAGCCAGTCGGCCTGTGAGGCCAGCGTCAGGTCGTGCAGCACCGCCACCACTCCTACGCCGCCCGCCGCCTCGCAGCGCAGATATTCGATCAGCTCGGCGGCGTAGCCCAGGTCGAGGTGGTTGGTCGGTTCGTCGAGCAGCAGAAAGCCGGGTTCGGCGGCCAGGGCGCGGGCCAGCGACACGCGTTGCCGTTCGCCGCCCGACAGTTCTTCCACCCGCCGCCCGGCGAAGGGCAGCACGTCGGTGCGGCGCATGGCCTGCTCCACGGCCCGTGTATCGTCCTGGTGCTCAGAAAGCGGCGGCAGCAGTCCCCAGCGCCAGTCGCCCGCCCCTCGCCCCAGCGCCACCACATCGCGCACCTGCGCCGTGGGCGGCAGCGCCTCGCCCTGCGCCAGATAGGCCAATCTATCGGCCCGCTCACGGCGGCTCCAGGCATGCAGCGGTTTTCCGGCCAGATGCACTGCGCCGCTGGCCGCAGCGTCCAGCCCCATCAGGGCGCGCAGCAGCGTCGATTTGCCCGCCCCGTTCGGCCCGATGATGGCGGTCAGCTGGGAGCGCCGGAACTCGGTGCTCACGCCCTGCACCGCCATGACCTTTCCGGCCCGCACGCTCAGGTCGCGGGCGACGAGGGAAGTTTGGGATGAGGTCATGGGCAGGCCCGTGGGACAGTTGCGTTCGCCGCGCCCGGACGCGCCCTCACCCCTTGCTGTGCAAGGCCCTCTCCCCGAGGGAGAGGGGCAACGACCAGGGCGGGTGGATTGAGTTCGGGCCTACTCGGTGGTCCCCTCTCCCCCTCGCTGCGCGAGGCCCCTCTCCCGCCGGGGGCGAGGGGGAACGGCCACACTTCGCTGACGCTCAGTGGAAAAAACTGGTCGTCGGAACAAATTGGCAGCCCTGCGAGACCACCGCCGCACAGCCTTCGGCGGATCAAAGCCGCGCCCATGCGTGCGAGCGGCTGAGCCTCACCCGCAATTGTTCCAATATCAGGAAGCGGATTTCCGCCTTCCAAATGTATAAAACCAGGGTCAATACCCCGAAGATTAAGCCGACGTGCCCTGCACATAGCGCAGCGCTTGACGGTTCTTCTAGGCCCCCCCTGCCCCTCAGGGGTAGGGGGCTGGGGGGTGGGGTGAACGCAAAAGCTCAAAGCCCTGGCCCAGCAGAACATGCCACCCCTACTCATCCCGCGACTGCCGCAGCAGATACAGAAAGAACGGCCCCCCGAGCAGCGTCGTCACCACCCCGACGGGCAATTCCGTGGGCCGCGTCAGGGTCCGCGCCAGCAGGTCGGACAGCACCAGCAGCCCGCCCCCCGCCAGGGCCGACACCGGCAACAGCACGCGGTAATCCGGCCCCCATAGGCGGCGCACCAGATGCGGCGTCATCAGCCCGACAAAGCCGATGATGCCCGCGTAGCTGACCGCCGCCGCCGTCACCAGACTGGCCGCCACGATGATCAGTAGCCTCAGACGCTCGACGGGCAGACCCAGGCTGCGGGCGGTCAGGTCGCCCAGTTGCAGCATGTTCAGGGCGCGGGCCAGCAGCAGCAGACACGCGCCGCCCACCAGGGCATAGGGCAGCACCACCAGCACCTGATGCCAGCCCCCGAAGGCCAGGTTGCCCAGCGTGAAGCTGAACACCTGCCGCACCCGGTCCTCGGTGAGCAGCAGCAGGTAGGTGCTGATGGCCGTCATGATGCTGCCCACCACCACGCCGCTCAGGATCAGCCGGATGGGCGGCAGGCTGCGGCCCACCCGCGCCAGCCACAGCGACAGCGACACGCTCAGCAGCGCCCCGGCCAGCGAGGCCAGCGGCACCAGCGCCGTGTTCCAGCCCAGAACCACCGCGAGCGTCGCGCCCAATCCCGCCCCACTCGCCACGCCCATCAGGTAGGGGTCGGCCAGCGGGTTGCGGAACACGCCCTGGTAGGCCCCGCCGCACAGCGCGAGGCTGGCGCCCACCAGCAGCCCCAGCGCCACGCGCGGAAAGCGCAGCTGCCAGACGATCACCTCGCTGCCCGCCAGCGGCTGCCCACTCAGGCCGTGCCAGACCGCCCGCAGGGTCTCGGCGGGGGCAATATTCACGCTGCCCAGACCCAGCGCCAGTAGCGCGGCCAGCAGCACCAGCGCAAGCAGCAGCAGCGTGCGCCCGCTGGCCCGGAACCCCGCGCGGGGACGGGGGAGAGCGGCGGACTCTATCGCCGACATGAGGGGCGCGCGTGGCCTGTACCCTGTCGCCCGTAAACCGCCTCGGACGATCCCGAATTCGCCCAGGCCACATCTCCACAGGCCGCTCCCACACGCCACGGGCCACACGCCACGGGCCTCACCTGAACAGCTCCGGGTGGACGATCTTCGCCAAGGCCGCCAGGGCCAGGGGCAACCGGGGGCCGGGGCGGGTCAGCAGGTTGTCCAGGGGGCTGCCGGGGGCAATAGCGGTCACCCGTCCCGATTTCACGGCGGCGATACCGGCCCAGCCGGGGCGCGCTCTGGCGGTGGCCAGGTCCACGCCCAGAATCAGCTGCGGGTTCTGCTGCACCACCAGTTCCGGCGAAATCTTGGGAAAGTCGCCCAGGCTGGCCGGAATGATGTTGACCGCGCCCGCCTTGCCCAGCAGCACCCCGATAAAGCTGTTCGGCCCCACGGTGTACGGCGTGGGATCGACCTCGTAGTAGGCCGTGGGCTTGACGACGGCGTTCTTGGTCAGAATCTCGATCCTGGCAATGTCGCGCCGCATCTGGATGACCAGGGCTTTGGCCTGCGCCTCGCGGTTCATCACCCTGCCCAGCACCAGCGTCTTGCTGAATACCTCTTCGTAGGTTTCCGGGTTGATCGCCAGCACGGTGATACCCGCCGCCGTCAGGCTCTCGGCCAGCTTGCCGTATTTGCTGACCACCACCAGATCGGGCTTGAGCGCCACCATCGCCTCGACGTTGGGGTTGTACAGGCCGCCCACCTTCGGCAGCTTGCTCACCGAGGCCGGAAAGTCGGAGTAGTCGTCCACGCCCACCAGGCGCTCGCACAGATTCAGGGCGCAGAGCGTCTCGGTGGTGCTGGGCAGCACGCTCACCACGCGTTTCGGCTCGGCCTGAAGGGTCACCCTGCGCCCCAGGTCGTCGGTCAGCGTGAGCGGGTAGGTGGTCGCGGCGGCGCTCGTAGCGGCAGCCAGCAGCAAAACGGGAAGAAGTCTGTACATGCTCTGTCTCCTTCCCTCACAAAAAAAAGTCGCCCGGTGGGGGCGAAATGAACTCCAGCAGGGTCATCTGTCTTGTCGGCAGCGGCACTGGGCGTTCCCCTTTTCGCGAGGGGTATGACCTCTCGCATCATCAACATAGTTGCGAGGGGTGTAACCGGACGCGCTCATTCGGGTGCGTCCAGCAGAGCCGGGTGTTCGGACTCGTCTGACAGGTGCCAGCGTTACCGTTGCGCGACAGTGCCGGAATGTGTTCTGTAACTGAACAGTCACCGGACTTCCCCCTGACCCCGCTGCCCCGAGTATGGCACAGGCGGATGTGCGGCCCGGCTTTCCTCTTGCTTCATTTCAATTCCAGCTGTCCAAGCGGCCCGGAAGGCCAGGAGGATCAATTCGGGGAGAGCAGGGGCGTTCTGGTCGAGGTTCTTAGAGCATTTGTCAAAGTGCATTTGTCAAAAAGGCTTTCTCTTTTTGACCGACCAATGGGAGTGAATTTAGTCGGGCAGGTGGGAGGCGGGCAGGCGTGCCCAGGCGCGTTCTTGGTCAGGGCAGCGCCCGTCTTGAGCAGAACAGCGCCCAGCAGGCGCTTGCTCGCATGAGGACGCTTGACCGCTCCGTTCTGCCCAAGACAATGGAGGGACGCCCTGGTTGTTCTCTCGTACCGGAATTCGGACAACTGCTCTATCAGGGCGCGGCCCGCAGTTCCAGCGTCTGGGTGCGGCCCCAGTCTTCCGGCCTGCTGCTCATGGGGATGTAGGCTCCGCGCTGCCACATGGGCTGCATGTCGGCGTAATGGGAGCCGATGGGGTTGCCGCCCTGCCCCAGCGTGCCGATGAAGCGGCTGCCGTTCATGTCGCCCAGGTCGATGATCTGGCGGTAACTGGGCGCGTGCGTCTGGTTGAAGGTTCCGGCCTCCGGGCGGGCCACGTTGACGGTATTGGTGCCGCCCGGCGTGGACGTGCCCCGGTTCCAGATCCAGGAGATGGCCCCCACGCCCCCGAACGCGCCGTGTTTGCTCAGGCTGTGGTGCAGTTCTCCCCAGACCCAGCGCTGCGGGTCGCTGCCCAGCCGCGCCGAGAGGTCCGTGGTGGCCCGCGTCAGGGTATCCGAGAGCAGCTCGCTGCACGTCCCGATCTTGAGGACCGCGTTTTTGCACAGCGCCCCTTCGGATTTCAGGGCGTTCAGCACCGCCAGCGAGTTGAGCGTCGTGCCCCCGCCCTGTTCAGCGCCGCCCAGTTCGTCCTGGGCCATCTGCTGAAGCTGCATCAGCCACGCCTCGAAGATGCTGGCCTGCACGCTGCTCAATGTCTCGTTGCCGTCCCAGCCCTGGAGCAGTTTCAGCGCCTGGGTGCTCAGGACGTTCTGCGGCTGTGCCCGCAGCAGGTACGGTTTCAGGTCCCGCCACACCAGCGATACGGTGTCGAGCTGCACCGCCGCGACCCGTTCAGGCGTGACGGGCGGGCCGCCGCCCAGCAGCTCCAGAATGCGCTCGGCGCGGTACGGCTCGGCCCAGGTGCGGATGTTGCCCAGAAAGGGCCGGTAGCCGTCCGGCACCACGCGGTTGTTGGCGGTCACCACCAGCGCGTCCTGCGGGTTGTAGACGTGCGGCAAGTCCCCAAAGGGAATGTACCCGGTCCAGGTGTGGGCAGCGTCGTCAGGCACCGGCAGGCTGCCGTCCCAGGTGGCCGCCCCGCCACTCTTGCTGCGAATCGGCACCTTTCCGGGGGCGTAGTGGCCGATGTTGCCCGCCGTGTCGGCGTACACGAAGTTCTGAGCCGGGGCCACGTAGCTGCCCAGCGCCGCCGTGAAGTCGGCCCAGTTGCGGGCGTAGTTCAGGCCAAAAAAAGCGTCGAAGGTGGTGTCGCCGCCTTTCAAGGCGGTCCATTCCAGACTGACGGCTCTGTCCTGCCCTGTTCCGGTCTGGCCGTCTCCCCACTTGCTGCTGCGGGCCACCACCGGGCCGTGCGCCGACTCCTGCACCACCAGATTTACATCCGGCTTGCCCTTCACTTTGATGACCTCGGTGCGGCTCTGTAAAACGGCCCCCGGTTGTTCGACA
>JANXWI010000049.1 GCA_025351205.1 Deinococcus sp. | reverse complement strand
CGCGGCCATCATCAGCTTCGCCAAGACCCTGAAATAAGCTTCCTGAAATAGACCGAAAATTATTGAGAGGCGGGCCGTTTATATAAACGGCTCGCCTCTTCGTCTGTCTGCCCTGTTCAGTGGTACGGATTGCCGTCCATTTCCGTAACATCCAGGAAGGCGCTGAGTCTTCCTGCAATTCCCGGAACCCGCACTGGATCATAATTCCTCTGGTCAGATTCATTCCTTAAACGACACAGAATCAATCAGAATCCTTATCACCTGCCTCAGTCAGAGCTGGCGGGCGCGAGGTGTGCGCTGGCGGCAACCTCATGGGTGCGTGGCGTGATGAGCGCCAGCACCAGTGAGGCGGCACTCACGGCGGCCAGCAGCCAGAACGCCTCACGCAGCCCGCCGATAAACGGCGACAGGGTGGCGTCCGGCAGGTTCGAGGCCAGCCCCGAGAACACCTTGAGCATCACGTCTCTGGGCACGCGGGCCACCACCACGCTCAGCGTGAAGATGATGGCGACCACGCTGCCCACGCTCATCAGCAGGGTCCGCACGCCCGCCGCCACGCCCCGGCGGTCCGGGGCCACGCCGCCCATGATGAGGCTGGAGTTGGGCGAGTTGAACAGGCCGCTCCCCACGCCCGCCAGAAACATCAGGGCGGCGATCAGCGGGTAACCCGTGTGCGCCCCCAGCAGCGCGGCAAAGCCCAGCATGGCGAGGGTGGTCAGGCCCAGCCCGGTCACGATCAGTCGGCGCGGGTTCGCGTGGTCGGCCATGCGCCCGGCGATGGGCGAGGCGATCAGCAGGCCCACGGCCACCGGGCCGAGCATCACGCCCGCCAGCACGGCGTCTATCCCTTTTGCGCCCTGGAAGTAGAAGACGAACAGGAAGGTCAGGGCGAAGCGCACGACGCTGTTCAGGAACACCTGGGCGTTGTTGAGGGTAAAGCTGCGGTCTGCAAACAGCCGCAGGTCGAGCATCGGTGCCCGCACCCGGCGCTCGATCAGCACGAAGGCCACCAGAAAGGCCAGGCCCGTCAGGATGTACTTCGCCACGCCGTTCCACGAGTCGATGCCGCCGATGCTCAGCCCGATCATCAGCAGCGCGAAGCCCGCCGCGTAGGTGGCGTTGCCCCACAGATCCACCGGGTCACGCACGCCCTTTGAAGAGGTGTCCCGCAGCGTGATCAGCGCCCAGACGGTGCCCAGGACGCCGATGGGCACGTTGAACCAGAACACCCACTGCCAGCCCAGCGAGGTCAGCCAGCCGCCGACAATCGGCCCCAGGATGCTTCCCAGCGCGATCATCATCTGGTTGGTACCAATTGCGACCCCGAGCTGGGACTTGGGGAAGGCGTCGGCCACGATGGCGCTGGAATTGGCCGCCATGAAGGCTCCGCCCACGCCCTGTACCGCCCGCAGCGCGATCAGCGCGGACACGTTGTGGGTGAACCCGGCCAGCAGCGAGGCCAGAGTGAACACCGAAAAGCCCAGCACGTACAGCCGTTTGCGCCCGTACATGTCGCTCAGGCGGCCACCGTTGAGCACAAACACCGTCTGGGTCACGTTGTAGGCCAGCAGAATCCAGATCAGGGTCAGCAGCGAGGTGTGAAGGTCGCGCAGCAGGGTGGGCAGCGCGATGATCAGCGTGCCCGAGTTCATGCTCGCCATCAGCGCGCCGATGCTGGTGACGCTCAGGGCCATCCACTTGTATTCGGTGCCTCTGGGCCGCGCTGCCGCCCTGCTCATGACGTGGCCTCGGTGTTGGGTTCCTGGGCCTGGGGTTCCTCGGCGTCCAGGGCGTCTGCCAGGCGGTTCAGGCTGCCCCGGAAGGCGTCCAGCTCGCCGCCGTCCAGCGCCGCGAACAGGCTCTGCACCCGGCCACGGATGCCCGGAATGATGGCGCGGGCCTTGCGCTCGCCCGCACCTGTCAGGCTGACATGAACACAGCGGCGGTCCTGGGGGTCGCGCGCGCGCTGCACCAGTCCGGCGCTCTCCAGGCGGTCCACCACGCCGGTCAGGTTGCCGGGCGTGACGCCCATGTGGGCGCTCAGGGCGTTGGCGGTCTGCTGGCCCTCTTCGAGCAGCAGCCGCAGCACGCTGTACTGGGGGCGGGTGACCTCGTGCTCGGTCATGGTGGCCTGGATCTGCCGCGACATCAGGCTGTGAACCCTGTCGAGGGCAATCCAGGCGGCGGTGTGGGGGGGGCGTTCCTGAGGCATATACAGTAAGTATATATCATATAAGCCTATAGTATTCAAGTGGCGAAAGTGGAGTGGTCAGACTTCCGGAAACACGGTCAGACCTCTGGAAACACAGTCAGACCTCTGGAAACATCGCCTCGGCCACGGCTGGAAAGTAGGGGGCGCACTCCTCTGCCAGCACCAGCGCGTCGAGCAGCCGCGCCGCCGGGATATGGTCGGGCAGTTCGGTCCGCCGCCAGCGCAGGTAGTCTGCCTCTTGAAGCGCCCCCCACCTGAGCCAGTGCCAGAGCTGAGCGCGGGCCAGCTCGGCGGTGGCGGTGTCTTCCGATCTTCCCAGTCCGGAGGCGTCCGGGCGGGCCACGTCACCCACACCTGCCAGCCAGGCAGCAAAGACCGCCAGGGCCACCGAGATGGCGTCCTGCACGGCGGCGTCCGGAATGCTTTCGGCCCTCGGCAACGCCAGCGCGGCGCTCCGGTGATCGGTGTCGAGATCAGCCGGTGCCACTGGTGGCGGGCCATCGGCAGCAAACGCGCCCCGCACCGCGTCCAGCAGCTGCGGCGACCCGGCCCAGGCCGCCACAAACCCCTGCGCGGCCTCGCGGGCCTTGTCGAGCCGTACGCCCTCCAGCGCAGCCTCGTCTCTTTCCGGATCGCCCGTGAGAGCCACCGCCGCCGTGCCGCCGATGGCCTGCGCCCCGCGCTGGCGGCACACCTGCGCGATGTGCAGCGCGTACGCCAGCATCGAGGGCTGCTGCATGGTCAACCGCGCCCGCTCCGGCAACAAGCGCCCCTGCAACAGGCGGTCTGGCCACTGGCCCAGGTGCTTGACCACGCTGAACACGTAGTCCCAGCGGCCCGCGTTCAGGCCGTAGGTACAGGCGTGCAGCGCGTGCAGCAGCGCCTCGGCGTTCATCAGGCCGGGCAGCGTCTCGATCTGAAGACAGACCCGGATACTGTGAGCGGGCAGGTTCAGCCAGCGTTCGGTCAGTTCCAGCGCCCTCTTCCAGAACAGGGCTTCCGGCACGGCGTCGAGCTTGGGCAGATAGAGAATGACCTCGCGTTCACGGAAGGCCCAGGCATAGGCGGCCAGATCGAGCAGGCCCGCCACCGCTGGCTGACCGCCGAAGCTGACCCGCCCCTCGCGGTGGGCCAGCGGGCGCAGGCGGGTCAGGAAGGGGCGCGGCACCCCGGCAAACGTCTGGAAGCTGGCGTAAGCCAAGCCCAGGTTGCCCGACCTCGGAGAAAAGGTGTCGTCGAGGTCGAGCACCACGGCGTCTGCCCCCGCCCGGACACCGCGCCAGATGGCCGCCGTGTCGCTGGCCGCCACGATCAGCTCGGTCCGCCTGCCCTGCAAGGAGGCCGGGACGGACGCGGCCTGCCAGCCCTGTGGAACGTCTGAACCATGTTCGCCGGGCGTCCAGTGGGCGGGCAACCTGAGCGCCCTCCACTCAGCGTACAGCTCGGTGTGCAGCTGCCGGGCCAGGTCCAGGGCGGCGGGGTCGAGGAGGGGGTCAGGCGGCATCTGGCCTCAGCATAACGAGGGGCCACAAAAACCGCCCGGCAACCATCACCGGGCGAAGCACGAACACATCGGCTTCAGGCGTGCTGAATGACGCCTACGGCCACCAGAATCAGGATCACCACGCCCGCTGCCACGCGGTAGACGGCAAAGCCCCTGAAGTCGTGGCGCGAGACGTAGCGCAGCAGCCAGCTCACCGAGGCCAGCGCCACCACGAACGACACGACGGTGCCGATCAGCAGCGCCGAGCTTCCGCCCGGTACCTGCGACAGGGTGCCGCGCGCCTTGTACAGGCTGTACAGCCCGGCAGCGCCCAGCAGCGGAATGCCCAGAAAAAACGAGAAGGCGGTGGCGGTCACGCGGTTCAGGCCCGAGAGCAGCCCGCCCACGATGCTGGCCCCAGAGCGCGAGGTACCGGGAAACAGCACTGCGAACACCTGCGCTGCACCCACCCAGAGGGCCTGCCGCAGCGTGATGCTGTCCAGGTCGGGTTCCAGGCCGTCTTCGGTGTGTACGATCTGGGCGCGGCGCGTCTCGACGACGTACAGAATGATACCGCCCACGATCAGGCTGGTCGCAACCACGGTGGGCGTGAACAGCAGCGCCTTGATCTTCTTCTCGAACAGCAGCCCGATGACCGCTGCCGGAATACAGGCCACCACGATGTTCAGCCAGAAGCGCACCGACGCCTGCTGGCCCCGGAACAGTCCGCCCAGCTTGGCCATCAGCAGCTTCCAGTAGAAGAACACCACGGCCAGAATCGCCCCGAGCTGTATGACGATGGTGAACGTCTCTGCCGTGTCCCTGTAGCCGATCAGGCTCTCGGCCACGATCAGGTGACCGGTGGACGACACGGGCAGAAATTCGGTCAGGCCCTCGACCACGCCCAGCAGCACGGCGCTCAGCTGCGGGTTCATGCGGGCGTCCGGTGGGGGGCGGGCCAGGAAGAGGGTGAACAGGGCGGACGGCGCTCAGGCTTCATGGGGTTCAGGCTAACAGGCAGCGATAGCCCTTGGGTATAGAGCGTACGGTTCCGGGGGGCCACGACAGCTTTCCGACCCTGCCCAGCGACCTGCTACCCTGCCGCATGACGCCCACCTTCGTCCGTCCGGCAGCGCTCAAGGAAGGCGACACCATCGCAGTACTCAGCCTGAGCAGCGGCTTTGCCAGCGAGGTGCCGCACCGTTACGAGGCCGGGCGGCGGCAGGCCCGCGCCGCACTGGGCTGGAACGTCATCCCGGCCCCCAACGCACTGAGAGGCGAGGAGTACCTGTACCGCAACCCCCGGGCCAGGGCCGACGATCTGCACTGGGCGCTGGAGAACACCGAGGTGGCGGGCATCCTGAGCATGATCGGCGGCGACGATTCATTGCGGCTGCTGCCACTGGTGGACCTGGGCCTCATCCGGGCCAATCCAAAGGTGTTCCTGGGCTTCTCCGACAGCACCGTGACCCTGATGCAGGTTCTGCGGGCGGGCGTCATGGCTTTTCATGGCCCGGCCCTGCTGACCGACATTGCCGAACACGGCGGCATGCACCCCTACGCCGTGCAGGGCCTCCGGCAGGCCACCATGAGCGCCGCGCCCTTCCGCTTTACCCCGGCCCCGGAGTGGACCGAAGGCGGCCCGGACTGGATGTTGCCCGAGTTGCAGGACGTGCCGCGCCCCTTCGCCCCGTCCGAGGGCTGGACCTGGCTCCAGGGTGAGCGGCCCGCCCAGGGGCACCTGATGGGCGGCTGCCTGGAGGTGCTGGACATGCTCAACGGCACGCCCGGCTGGCCGGAACCGGCGCTCTGGCAGGGCGCGATACTGTGTCTGGAGACCTCGGAGGACGTGCCGCCACCCTCACAGGTGGGCTACTGGCTGCGGAACTTCGCCGCTCAGGGCGTGTTGCAAGGCGCTGCCGGGCTGGTGCTGGCGCGGCCCCGCAGCTACACGCCGCAGATGGTGCAGGAACTGTACGGCTGGGTGAAGAAGGTGCTCTGGGAAGCGGGGCGGGAAGACCTGCCGGTGCTGGCGAACGTGGATTTCGGCCACACCAGCCCGCAGCCCACGTTGCCGTTTGGTGCTCTGGCGCGGCTGGACCCGGTGGCGGGGGTGTTCGAGGTGCTGGAAGGAGGCGTGGCGTGAAGGGGAAGAACCCGGCTTCTGATCTGAGTGGATTTCTCCATACGTTCAGGCAGGCGACAGAAGCCGCCTGGGCGACCATCCGCTCTCCAGAGAGTCTCGACCTGTACCTGCGACTGGATGACGATTCATTCTGGCAGACGGGTACACGCTGGACGGGTGGGTACTCGGACACTGAATTGTCTGTACTGGAACAGGAATGGCACCTCTCCTTTCCCCCCGATCACAGACAGTTTTTAAGTGTTCTGGGTGTGCCCGACAAACCCGTATTCAGGCGCTTCTACGAAGGCCAGGAGAGGGCAGCCGCATTCAGTCCGTCCTTTTACGACTGGCAGACTGATCACGCCGCAATCAGGGCGGCCCTGGACTGGCCGCTCGAAGGACTGATGTTCGATGTTGAACATAACAGACTCTGGCTTCAAAGCTGGGGCCTGAAGCCAGACACCCTGACAGAGTGTGAAGACCGGCTGAGACAGCTCATTGCGGCAGCCCCTCAGCTCGTTCCGATTTTCGGCCACCGGTATCTGATCTGCCCGCCCGGCTGGAACGAGAGCCTGGTGCTGTCCGTGTACCAGTCGGACATCATCATTTACGGTGCCAACCTCCCCAGTTACCTTCTGGAGGAGCTGTCGAAGGTGTTGCCAAAGCGGACGCTAGCCCGGTATCGCCAGCCTGTAGACGAGGCCGTGCTGGCGATGGCCGCTCTGATTCCCTTCTGGGGCGAACTGATTTCCTGATCAGCGTGCGATCCGGTTCCCTTTCCTCCCCCCGCCCACGCTCTAGACTGCTCGCATGTCAGCCATCTACCAGCGTGCACGGCCCATCCGCTGGGATCAGGTGGTGGGGCAGGAACATGTCAAGGACGTGCTGAAGGCCGCGCTGGAGCAGGGGCGGGTGGGCCACGCCTACCTGTTTTCCGGTCCCAGGGGCGTGGGCAAGACCACCACCGCCCGCCTGATCGCCATGACCGCCAACTGCACCCAACCGGGCGTGAAGCCCTGCGGCGAGTGCGAGAGCTGCCTGAGCGTGCGCGCGGGCAACCACCCGGACGTGATGGAAATAGACGCGGCCAGCAACAACAGCGTGGACGACGTGCGCGAGCTGCGTGAGAAGGTCGGGCTGAGCGCCATGCGCGGCGGCAAGAAGATCTACATTCTCGACGAGGCGCACATGATGAGCCGGGCGGCCTTCAACGCGCTGCTCAAGACGCTGGAAGAGCCGCCCGAGCACGTGATCTTCATTCTGGCGACCACCGAGCCGGAGAAGATCATCCCGACCATCCTGAGCCGCTGCCAGCATTACCGTTTTCGTCGCCTGACGCCCGAAGAGATCGCGGGCAAGCTGAGCGGCATCGCCGTCAAGGAAGGCGTGAACGCCGAGCCGGAAGCCCTGCAACTCATCGGGCGGCTGGCCGACGGGGCCATGCGCGACGGTGAGAGCCTGCTGGAACGCATGCTGGCGGCGGGCGCCGACGTGACCCGTGCGGGCGTGGAGGCCGCACTCGGATTGCCCCCCGGCGAGCAGATGCGGAACATGGCCGCCTCCCTCGTGCAGAACGACGCGGGCGGCCTGCTAGACGCTGCTGCCGGCCTCTACCGCGCTGGCTACGCGGCCCGCACGGTGGTCGAGGGGCTGGTCACGGCGCTGGGGCAGGCGCTACACGCCGAGCTGGGCATAGAAGGGGCCGGGTCTGGCCGGTTGGAAGGCGCGGACGTGCCCCGTCTGCTGAGATTGCAGGCGGCCCTCGACGCCCAGGATTCGCGCTTCGTGCGCGGTGCGGACCTTCAGAGCCTGGAACTGGCCCTGACGCACGCCCTGATCGCCGGAGACGGGATGGCTGGGGGCGGCGGGCAGGCGTCCGCCACTTCAGCGGCCCCCTCCGCCGACGTGACGCAGCGGCTGGCCCGGCTGGAAAAGGAACTGCGCGACCTGAAGGCCAGCGGCGTGCCCGTGCAATCCGCCCGGCCCATGACGCAGCCCGTCGCCTCGGCGCTGGACGAGATTCCCGCCTTCGACGCGGCCCAGCGTAGCCCGGCGCGTGCGGCGCAGGCGGCTCCAACCCCTGTTGCGCCCGCCGCCCAGGGCAACTGGGCCGACGTGGTACAGGCGGCCAGTTCGCAGACCAAGGCCTTCCTCAAGCCCGCCCGGATGCACGCCCAGCAGGGTTACGTCAGCCTGAGCTATGACGACAAGAGCAGCTTCCACGCCCGCCAGATGATCAGCAAGTTCGACGATCTGGGCAAACTGGTGGTCAAGGTTTTCGGCCCCGTGCAGCTGGAAATCCTGGGGCCGACGCCCGACACCAGCCGCAAGGCGCAGGTGGGCGGCAAGGCCGTCACGCCCGCCAGTCCGCCGGTTTCCGTGACGGCGGCCCCCGGCACACCTGCGCCCGTCAGCGCCAGCCCACCGGACCCGGACCCGGCAGACACGATTCCCCCTTTCGTTGAGGCCCGTGGCGGGCGGGCCGAACCCACAGAAACCGACGCCGATTCTCTGCCTGCCGCCGTCCTGTCGGCCACACCGGAGACGGCTATTCCCGAATTCGCTCCGGCCCGCAAGACTCCCGTTCGCACTGCCGCACTCCCGGCCAGTTCACCTCAAACTGGCTCACCCCAGGCCAGCCCCCCTCATGCAAGCCCCCCTCACGGCAGCCTGGATGACCGCGCCCCCGCGCCGCTGCCGGATCCCGCCCCGGCCAGCGCCCAGGCGCATGTCGCCGACGCGCCGCCACTGCCGGACAGCGCCGATACGCCCGCCCCGCCCCGCGAGGCCCGTGCCAGCTACATCGCGCCCGAACCGATTTTCGAGGAACCCGACTGGGACGACTTCGGCATGACCTTCGGTGACGGCGGCGAGGCGGCCCCTGTTCTCCAGGCGGCCCGGCAGCCACCAGCCGCGCCACCGCCTCTTCAGACCCAGCCAGTCTCGGTCCGGGCAGCCTCAGCCCAGCCAGAGCAGCCCCAACCAAATCAGCTCGGGCACCGCCCGGACGACGTTCAGCCCGCCCCGGTCCGGACGGCCAGCGTTTCGCCCGCTGCCCTTCAGCCCGTCACCATTCAGCCTGCCTCCATTCAGCCCGTCCCCGCCGAAAAGACCAGCCTGCAAGACCTGCGCGCTCACCCGCTGTACCAGGAGGCCACCAGAATGTGGGCGGGCCGCGTCAAGGAGGTGGGCAAGGTCAAGCTCAAAGCGCCGGACGAAGCAGGCGCAGAGGCCGAGCTGCCCGAAGTGCTGGCCGAGGAAGAACTGGTCTGAGTGTGTCTATCTTCAGATCAATCGCGCTGTCCTTGCCAGCAAGAAGCGGGCAGGCGTGTCCAGGCGCGTGCTCAATCAGAACAGACAGCTTTCACCCTGGAATGGACGCCCTTGAGGACGCTCGCTCCGAGCTGCCCAAGAAATGGAATCAAGAGACGTCCTCAGCCTCACGTCTGAAGCATCAGTACAGCGCCGCTCACGGAAGACGCGGCGCGGAGCCGCTAAGGTAGGCACATGACCGCAACCCAGCCTGCAAAGCCAGCCACCTTGTCCAGCACCGCGCAGTCTGAAGCCCTGTTCGAGCGGGCCAAGCGGGTCACGCCGGGCGGCGTCAATTCTCCGGTGCGGGCTTTCAAGTCGGTGGGCGGGGTGCCGCGCTTCATGGCGAGTGCTGAGGGGGCCTACCTGACCGACGCCGACGGGACGCGCTACATCGACCACATCGGCAGCTGGGGGCCAATGATCCTGGGGCACAATCACCCGGCCATCAGAGACGCCATCGTGGCCGCCGCTCAGGGCGGCACCAGCTTCGGTGCTCCCGGCTGGCGCGAGGTCGAGCTGGCCGAGCTGGTGTGCGAGGTCACCGGGACGCAGAAGGTGCGCTTCGTGAACAGCGGCACCGAGGCCACCATGAGCGCCCTGCGGCTGGCACGCGGGTACACCGGGCGCAGGTACACCCTGAAGTTCCGGGGCAACTACCACGGCCACGCCGACGCTCTGCTGGTCGAGGCGGGCAGCGGCCTGATGACCAACGCCGACACCCTGGGCGCGGCGGCCCCCAGCAGCGCGGGCGTGCCCGACGAGTACGCGAGGCTGACGCTGGTGGCCGAGTACAACGATCCGGCGGCCCTGGACGCCCTGATGGCCGAGCGCGGCCATGAGATCGCCGCCGTCATTTTCGAACCCGTGGTGGGCAACGCGGGCGTGCTGCTGCCCACGCCGCAGTTTCTGCTGGCGCTTGACCGGGTGCGCCAGCACGGCACGCTGCTGATCGCCGACGAGGTGATGACCGGCTTCCGGCTGTCGGCCAGCGGGGCGTGCGGGCTGTTTCAGATCAGGCCCGACCTCGTGTGCTGGGGCAAGATCATCGGCGGCGGGCTGCCGGTGGGCGCGTACGGTGGCCGCGCCGAGATCATGGACTACGTATCGCCGCAGGGGCCGGTGTATCAGGCCGGAACCCTGAGCGGCAACCCGCTCGCCATGAGCGCCGGGCTGGCGACCTTGCAGGCGCTTCAGGCCGACCCATTGCTCTACGAACGCCTGAAGGTGTACACCGCGCGGCTGGCCCAGGGCTTGCAGGAGGCCGCAGGACAGGCGGGCGTGACGGTCTGCATCAACTCCATCGGCAGCATGCTCACGGTGTTTTTTCAGGCCGGGCCGGTGAGCAACTACACCGAGGCCGCCAGGTCGGATACCGCCGCCTTCGCCGTCTGGTTCCAGGGCCTGCTGAAGCGCGGCGTGTACTGGGCGCCCAGCCAGTACGAGAGCATCTTCATCAGCGGGGCACACGGCGAAGCTGAGTTGCACGCCACCCTCCAGGCGGCGCGGGAAGCCTTTGCAGACGTGGCCGCGCAGGCCAGCGCGTGACCCTGCTGACCGAGAAGGCGGACGTGCTGCGGGTGCTCGAAGAGAGCAAAGTGGTGGCGGTCATCGGCTTTCACCGCGACCCTGGCAAGCCCGCCCACTACGTGCCCGAGTACCTGGACCGCCAGGGCTACACCGTCATCCCGGTCAATCCGGCGCTGGCCTCCAGGGGCGAGAGCTTTTTCGGGCGGGCCGCCGCGTCAACGCTGGCCGAGCTGACAGGGGCGGTAGACGTGGTGGAGGTGTTCAGGCGCTCCGACAAGGTTCACGAGCACCTGCAAGACATCCTGAGCATGCAGCCTTTGCCGAAGGTGGTCTGGATGCAGCAGGGCATCCGCGACGACGAGGTGGCCGCCCAGTTGACAGCCGCAGGCATAGACGTGGTTCAGGACCGCTGCATGCTGGCCGACCACAGGACGTGGATGTAAACTGCAAGAGTTCGGAAGAACCGCCAGGATTGCTAGAATACCCGGCATGTCTCCGCGTGGAACCAAAAAAATTGCTTTTGGCTGGTACGGAGGAAAATTCAGCCATCTGGACTGGCTGCTTCCGCTGCTGCCCGAAACGACCCATTTCTGTGAGCCGTTCGGCGGGTCAGCAGCCGTACTGCTCAATCGCCCGCCTTCCCCTGTCGAAACCTACAACGACCTCGACAGTGAACTGGTTAATTTTTTTCGGGTGCTGAGAAACCAGAAAGAGGGATTGATCGAGGCTATCGGCCTGACACCCTTCTCGCGTGAAGAATTGAGAATCGCCACGGAAGCTCAGGAAGCACATCTCAGTGACCTGGAGCGGGCACGCCGCTTTTTTGTCCGGGCAAGGCAGGTCCGCACCGGTCTGGCCCAGACAGCTTCCGAAGGACGCTGGGCGCACTGTCTGTTGACGAGTCGAGCAGGCATGGGCGGAGCAGTGTCAAGGTGGCTTGGGAGTGTTGAAGGTCTGTCGGAGATTGTCCAGCGCCTGTTAAGAGTGCAGATCGAGAACGCCCCCGCCTTACAGGTGATTACAAGGTATGACAGCCCCCAGACACTGTTTTATTGTGATCCGCCCTATGTGCATGGAACACGGGGCGACTCCAGAGCCTACGGGTTTGAAATGACCGACGCTGAACACGAGGAACTGGCGACCACGTTGCGCGGTGTGCAGGGCAAGGTGGCGATCAGCGGCTATGCCAGCGAACTGTATGAAGACCTCTATGCTGGCTGGACGCGCCTGGAAGCCCCTGCCCGGATGGTACACAGCAGCAAGGGGGAGCGGACTGAGATTCTGTGGGTCAACTACGAGTTGCCCACACTGCCCGGAGCAGAGGAGCAGGAACAGTGGAACCACAGGATTTCCTTGTTCGCGCAGTAACGCGGGCACAGAGCAGTGAGACGTTTGGCTTGTCGGAAACGGTAGAGACCGACATCGGCAGTGTGGTGCGTTGTGCAGGCAACCGCGCTCCGGCCCGTCTGGTACTGGCCTGCGCCCTGGCGAAATCCCACCGCCCCGAACTGGACGCCACAGAACCGTATACCGAGATCAGGTCAGGCCGCTCCTTTTCAGGCCGCACCTACGACGAACGCTTCATCTCCCCGCTTATCCATCAGTACCGCCTGCCACTCAACCCGACCACCGCTTTCCTCACGCCCACCCTGCGGAACGCCAACGAGGCGATTCGCAGCGCCACACCGTTCGAGGGCCGCCCACGAGAAGTTTACCGCGACGCGGCGAGAATTCTGGAGGCGATGCAGGACGGTACAGGAGACGCAGAAACTGTACTCGCAAGTCTGTTCCGGCACTTGCTGGCCCTCCGCGACGAGCGCGAAGCGGCGCTGACAGTCGCCTTGTCGGCCATGAACACTACCCCCGCCGACCTCTCCACCGAAGATGTGCTGACCCTGCTCGAACAGCACCTGAAAAGCCGCAACGCCAGCCGCCTTCCCGTGCTGTTGGTCGCGGCTCTACACCGCACACTTGGAGAGATTGCAGGCGAGACGGCCCTCCCACTCGGCGTTCATAACGCTGCCGACTCCAGCACGGGAGCGCTCGGCGACATAGAGGTGGTTCTGGTTGCTGCGCCAGAGACTCCGGTTACAGCCTACGAGGTCAAGGCCAGAGCCGTTACGGTGGGCGATCTTCAGATTGCTGCGGCGAAAGTTGCCTCAGCGTCCAGCCGCCCTGAAAATTACCTGTTCGTGACCACTCACCCGGTAGACCGTGAGGTCAGCGATTACGCACGCACGCTGCATACACAGACGGGCGTCGAATTCGCCGTGTTGGATGCCCTCAGCTTTGCGCGGCACCTGCTCCACTTCTTTTACCGCTTCCGACTGGTCTTCCTCGACGCCTACCAGGAACTGCTGCTCGTGGAACCTGCCAGCGCTGTACGTCCTGAGTTGAAGCAAGCGTGGCTGGCCTTACGCACAGCGGCAGAGTCCTGATCTACAGCTTATCCCCAACATGCACCGCCGCAATTCCGAAACTCAGCAGCCGGTAGCGCGTCCTGAAGCCGGTGGCGACCATCAGGCCCGCCAGCCTGTCCGGGGGCGGAAAAGCCAGCACGCTTTCCGGCAGGTAGGTGTAGGCCCCGGCGTTGCCGCTGATCAGCCCCCCGATGCGCGGCAGCACATGCTGGAAATAAAACCTGAACACCGAGCCGAACAGCCCCGGTGCGGGCGGTGGAAACTCCAGGATCACGCAGCGCCCGCCGGGCCTCAGCACCCGCCAGAACTCGGCCAGCCCGCGCGCGTAGTCGGCAAAGTTGCGAAACCCGAAGGCGCAGGTCACGGTGTCGAAACTGGCGTCGGGGTACGGCAGGTTCAGGGCGTCGCCTTCTTCTAACCTGATGTCCAGGTGCTGCGCCGTGGCCTTGACGCGCCCGATGTCGAGCATCTGCGGCACGAAATCCGAACCTGTGACCCGCGTACCGGGCGACCTGCGCTTGAGTTCCAGCGCGAAGTCGGCGGTGCCGGTTGCGACGTCGAGCAGCTCCGTGGGGCGCAGCAGCAGCGCTTCCTGAGCCGCCGCCCGCCGCCAGCCCCTGTCCACGCCCGCGCTCAGCACGCGGTTGAGCAGGTCGTAACGGTGGGCAATCGAGGCGAACATGGCCTGCACCTCGCCTGATTTGCGCTGCTGATCGGTCTGCGACTGCTGGTCGCCCACGAGCGGGATGGTCATGGAGGGCAGTCTAGGGTCTGGGGTAAGGGCAGACGGTCTGAATGCCCCTACTTCCCCTGCACGTTGACCGTCAGCGTGCCCGCCGCCGTGCGCCCGCCCTCCTGCACCACGTTCACGTTCACGGTGTACTGCTGGGTCGGGCCGCTGGCCGCCGCCGTGATGGTCAGGGGAACCTCCTGGGTCAGCCGCACGCCGCTGCTCTGGCCCACCTGCACCTCGACGGGCGCGGGCACGCTGTTGGCCGGGTTGGTGGCCTGCGCCCGCACGGTAAAGCTGTCGGGCCGCACCCTGACATCGAAGCCGCCGACCCGCAGCCGCAGGGCAAGCGACTCGCCCGCCTTCAGCGTGGTTTCCGAGAAGCCCCTGCCGCCCACCGGGGAAATCACCACGTAGCCGCCCGCGCAGCCGAAATTCCGGAGTCCGGCGATCTCGCGCGCGCCAAAAAACAGCGCCGGAAACAGAGAGGCGACCACCAGCCCCAGCCCGAAGATGGCGCGCGGCGGGCGGTTCCACTGGCTGGCCGCCAGCCCCAGTCCGCCCGGCCCCAGCAGCAGCGGCACGATCAGCGCCACCAGCGTCTGCCCCTGACAGGGATTGGGATTCAGGCCGCCCAGGAGGCGCACCAGCAGGTACAGCGCCGCGCCCGCCAGGTAGCCCAGCGCGAAATGCAGCGGCGTGGCGCGGCCCTGCGGCTCCACGGGTTCGAAATCGGCCAGCGAGGTCATGCGGGCAGGCTAGCAGGGCCGGGGCGGGACCGGGCGGAAGGGGGCGGGGCAGAAGGGGGCCGCGTGGAAGCTGAGCGGGGCACAGACGGGCAGAGACACACGAGGCCCGCGAAAGAAAGGCCCGAACAGAGTCCCGTTCCCCGGCGGCATACAATGGCCCCGTGATCGGAAAAACATTTACCACCATGCTCGGCGGGCGCGAACTGACGCTGGAAACCGGCAAGCTCGCCAAGCTCGTCAGCGGCTCGGTGACGCTCCGCTACGGCGACACCCTGCTGCTCGTGACCGCCCAGGCCAGGGGCGATTTGTCCACCCTCGACTTTCTGCCGCTGACCGTGGAGTTCGAGGAGCGCCACTACGCGGTGGGCCGCATCCCCGGCAGCTTCCCGCGCCGCGAGGGCCGCCCCGGCGAGAAGGCCATCCTGAGCGCGCGCGTCACGGACCGCCAGATCAGGCCGCTGTTTCCCAAAGGCTACCGCCAGGAAACTCAGGTGATCATCACGGTATTGAGCGCCGACGGTCAGAACCTGCCGGACGTGCTGGGGCCTATCGGTGCCAGTGCGGCACTGAGCCTCTCCGACATCCCGTGGGGTGGTCCCACCGCCTGCGTGCGGGTCGGGCGAGTCAAAGGCGAGTACGTGGTCAACCCGACGACTGCCCAGATGGCCGACTCGGAATTCGACCTCGTGGTGGCCGGAACCCGTGAGTCGATCCTGATGGTTGAGGCCGGGGCGCAGGGTTCCGGGCTGGGCGCCTCCGAAGACGTGCTGGTGGGGGCCATCGAGTTCGCGCACGCGCAGATGCAGCCCGTCATCGACCTGATTCTGGAGATGAAGGCGGCGCTGGGCCAGGAGAAGTTCACCTTCATCCAGACCGCCGACCTGAGCATCGACATCATCCCCGAGCTGACGACGGCGGCGCGGGCGGCGGGCCTGAAAGACGCCCTGCTGACCCCCGGCAAGAAGGACCGTGGAACCCGCATCAAGGCGCTGCGAGACGGGCTGATCGCCGAGCGCGTGCCCGAGGGGGCCGACGACCACGCCGCCACGGTCACCCGCTACAAGAACGACTTCTACAAGGTCGAGAAAGCCGAGCTGCGCCGCCTGATTCTGGAAGAGGACCTGCGGGCTGACGGGCGCAACACCCGTACCGTGCGCCCCATCTGGATCGAGGCCAGACCGCTGCCCCGCGCTCACGGCAGCGCCATCTTCACGCGCGGCGAAACCCAGGTGCTGGGCGTGGCGACGCTGGGCACCGAGCGCGACGCCGTGCTGATCGACGACCTGACCGCCGAGAAGGAAGACAAGTTCATGCTGCACTACAACTTTCCGCCCTACAGCACGGGCGAGGTGAAGCGTGTGGGCGGACAGTCGCGCAGAGAAATCGGGCACGGCAACCTCGCCAAACGGGCCATCCGGGCCGTTCTCCCCAGCTTCGAGGAGTTCCCCTACACCATCCGGCTGGTGGGCGAGGTGCTGGAAAGCAACGGAAGCAGCAGCATGGCGACGGTCTGCGCGGGCACCCTGGCCCTGATGGACGCGGGCGTGCCGATTACCGCTCCCGTGGCGGGCGTGGCGATGGGCTTGGTGATGGAAGAGGGCCGCTACCGCATCCTGACCGACATCCTGGGGTCGGAAGACGCGCTGGGCGACATGGATTTCAAGGTCTGCGGAACCGCGCAGGGGGTCACGGCGCTGCAAATGGATATCAAGATCGGCGGCATCACGCCCGCCATCATGCGCGAGGCGCTGGGGCAGGCCCGTGAAGCGAGGTTGCACATCCTGGGCAAGATGGCCGAGGTGTTGAGTGCCCCCAGGGCGCAGCTGGCCGCCACCGCGCCGCGCATCCTGAGCCTCAAGATCAACCCCGAGTTGATCGGCAAGGTCATCGGGCCGGGCGGCAAGCAGATCCGTGAGCTGGAGGCGATGGGCGCGAGCGTCAACATCGATGAGGACGGCACCGTGCGCATCTTCAGCGCCGACGGAGCCGCCGGAGAGGCCGTCAAGGCGCGCATCGAGTCACTGACCCGGAGTGCCGCACTGGGCGAGGAGTTCGACGGCACGGTGGTCAAGACCACGCCCTTCGGGGCCTTCATCAACCTGTTCGCGGGTCAGGACGGCATGCTGCACATCTCGCAGATGTCCGAGGAGCGCATACAGGCCGTCGAGGACGCCATGAACGTGGGCGACAAGCTGCGCGTCAAGATCGCCGGCATCGACGACCGGGGCAAGATCGACCTGATCCGCCCGGAGCTGGAGGGCAAGATCGCCCCGCGCGAACCCAGAGCGCCCCGTGAGGGCGGCGGCGACAGAGGGCGGCCCCCCAGACGCTGAAAACAGACGCTGAGGGCAGGCGCTAAAAACAGGCGCTGAAAACAGCCCACCGATTCAGCCCGCCCCGCTTGCACCGGGGGCGGGTTTTTCATGCCCCGCAGGTGGGTGGAGTGAGGATTCCGGTCAACCAGTCGTGCAACGACCGCTGGCCCGATCAAGTGGGCAAGCGTCGTCAGCCATTGCTCCAATGGACCGGACGGCAGTTCGTGGCCGGAAAGCAGGAACAGGGCGCTGGGCGGGGCGTATGCTGGGGCCTGTGTCCTGGCGAATCTACGCAACGGCGCAGGTGGCAGACGCGCACGCCACCCTGTACCAGATTCCCGGCGGCGGCCTGAACCTGCGCGCCAAATCGGGCGACGAACTGCTGCTCGACGGCTTCTACGCCAGCGTGCAGGAGGCGGTGCTGGAGGCCGCGCTGTCGGGCCTGCCGCAGCCGCTCTACGACGCCTTTCTGGACGCGGTGGCCCGGCGAGGCGGGGCCGGAAACGAACCGACCACCTGACGCTCCACTGCTCAGCGCCCCGGCGTCAGCAGTGGTACGCTCACGCCGCCCGCCGTGGCGCTGAAGGCCGGCACCGACGCGTCTCCCCCCGGCAGGCTGAGCGAGAGGCCGTAGCGCCCGTCGAGCGGGTTGATCTCGATCTGGAAGGCCCAGCAGCAGCGGTCCACGGTCAGCACGAAAATGGGCAGCACGCGCCCCGGTGGCTGGAGCACCCCGTCCTGCCAGCTCAGCGTCTGGCGCAGGATGGTGCTCAGATACGCGCCCGGTTTGGGGCCGTTGCCCAGGCCCAGCGTGAACGTGAGCGGCTGAAAGGTCAGGGTGTCGTTCACCGTCTGCGTCCCCGCGCCCGTGACCTGGCGGTTGCGGTTGTAGTAGGCCCCGCCGGTGACAAAGGCCCGGCCCAGGTCGTAGCTGCCCGCCACGCTGGCGTTGCCCAGCTCGGTCAGGGTCTGGTCGAGTCCCGGCAGGTTCAGGCTGGCCTGGGCGCTCAGGCGCTGCCCCAGCCGGGTGGCCGTCAGGGTGCCGCTCAGGGTAGGGCGCAGAAAACCCAGCCGCGACAGGTCGTAGTTGCCGCCGTAACGCAGGTTCCAGTTGAAGCTGCTGCCCGCCTGGCTGCCCACCGAGAAGAAGGCCGTGTCGGACGCCGGGTTGCCGCCCGGCAGGCTGAGCGAGTGGGTGGTGTTGAGGGTCAGTCCGTTCACGTTCACGGTGGCCTGACCGTTCAGCGACGAGGTCTGGGTGACCAGCGGCGGGGCGGCGGGGTCGCTCAGCGCCGGAATCCGCGTCTCCAGGTTGATGGTCTCGCTGGCGCTGAAGCTCAGCGGGGTCAGCACCGCGTCGCGGGTCGCCACTGCCGAGGCCCGCAGGTTCAGGCTGCTCAGCGCCTGTGATCTGGGGTCCCAGCTGGCCGTCACGCCGAAGGTGTTGGTGCGCGGCCCGCCCACCACGTCGGCGCTCAGGCTGACGGGGCCGGCCCCGCCGTCTCTGGTGTAGCTGGCGCGCAATCCCAGCAGCAGCGGCAGGTTCTGGCCCACCAGCGCGTCGAAACTGGCGGCGTCGAGCTTGCCGGTAAAAAAGTTGGGTTGCAGCAGCAGATTCGAGGTCACTGGCCCCTTCTGGACGCGCACCCCGAAACTGGCGGGCGGCTGGAGGCTGGGCGGCTGCACGTAGTCGTACGCCTGCGAGGCGGTGATGGTGAAGCCGGGCGTCGGAGTCACGGCAATATCGCCGCTCAGCACGCCGCTGGGCGGGCGGACGGACACCGCGTCGAAGGCGAAGGGGCTGGTGCCCTCCTGGCGGGTGTACATGTAGTTCAGCCGCACGCTGTTGCTGACGTTGAACACCTGAGTCAGGCTGGCCGAGGCGCTGAGGTTCACCGTCCGCGCCCCGGTCAGGTAGTAGCGCCCGGTGAAGGTGTTGTTCAGGGTCAGGGTGGCGCCGGTCCAGGGGACAGTGCTGTACGAGATGACGTGGCTCTCTTCTAACCGGGCGGTGGAGAAGTTCGGCCCCTGGAGCTGGGCGCTGCGGCTGAGCGGATTGCTGGCGGCGGTGTACTGCCCCAGGCTCACCCTGAAGTCGGCGCTCAGCTTGCCCAGCTGGTAGGCACCGGGGTCGATCACCACCTCGCGGCGCAGCACGTTCGCCAGCGCCACGGTGGCGGGCGGCCCGATCCGGTCCTGGTAGTTGAGCTGCGCTGTGACTGTGCCGAACTCGACACTCGGAAACTCGGCGCTGGCCGTGCCGCTCAGGTCGGTCACACCGCGCTGCGGATCGGTGTCGGCGCGGCCCAGGTCGCTCCTGACCGCGTTCAGGGTGTAGCGCACGCCGTCCTTGCTGCCGTACAGGTCCCGCCTGCCGCGCACCGTGAAGTTCAGGGCGTACTCGTTGTCGCCGCTGACCACGGTGCGGCTGACCCCGTCCTGCGTGACCACCGTAGATGGCTTAGGGCTGGCGAGCGCGTACAGGTCGATCTTTTCTACGCCCGAAGTGGGAGCGTAGCTGTGCAGATCGACCCCAAAGCCCACGCTGGGCGAGCGGTTCTGGTAGTAGCGCAGCAGCGTGGTGCCCAGCGTGGTGCTGCCGATCACGAAGGGCAGGTCGGCCTGTACGGTCAGCCCGTCCACGGCGTCCTGCGAGAAGCCGAAGCGCGGCTGGCGGCTCTGGTCCTGAAGCGGCAGCACCACCACCGGCAGAAACAGCAGCGGCGCGCCCGCCAGCAGCAGCGTGGCCTCGTACGCCACCAGCCGGTCACCGGGATAGAGCAGCACGCTCCTGGCCCGGAACGCGTAGTCGTTGGGGGTGCGGCCACATTTGGCGCAGGGCGTGAAGTAGCTCTTCTGGGCGGTCAGCTGGCCCGGAACCCGCGACACCGCCTCGCCGCGTATTTCCAGGTTGGCGTCGCTGATGATCACGTCTTCGCCGGTCAATGCCTGGCTGCCCAGATCGACCACCAGCCCCGAACCTTTCAGAATCTGGGTGGAGCCGTTCTGGGTGGTGGTGTACTGGCCCGCCCCGATGATGGTCAGGGTGCGGCGGGTGCGGTTGTACTCGACCCGCGTCGCCAGAATCACGTCCTCGTCCAAGCGCAGCTCGACACTCTGGCCGCTGATCACCACGATCTCCTGCTCCGGCGAGGTGCTGCCGTCCGGTTGCAGGGTTCCGGCCATCTTGCGAAGCTCCAGACGGTCCGCCGTCACGATCTTGACGGTGCGGGCCTGTGCGCCGCCCAGCAGGCCCAACCCCAGCGCCAGCAGGCCCAGCCCGGTTCTGAGCAGTCCGGTTCTGATCAGCCTGCTTCCGGTTCGGGACGCTCCCTTGCCGGACGGTCCAGAGACCGTATGTCCGGAGACTGTATGTTCAGAGGCCGAGGGTTCAGAACCTGCGGCGCGGCGAAGCTTTCGGTGGCTCCTCATCCCTAGATTCCCGGCAGCGACCCTGGCAGAAAGAGACCAGACAGCAGCGGAGAGGGTCGCGTCATCGGCTCAGCAGCCAGCGGCAGTGTTCCGGCCTGACCAAAGGCCACGCCCTCGCTCAGCTGGCCGCCCGGCACGTCTGCGCCCAGGATGCTGCTGATGCTGGCCCCGGCGTAATAAAAGCCCATGATCTGAAGGTAATTCCAGCCCTGGCCCGCCATGCCCGCCGCGCCCCACTGAGACAGCCCGACCCCGTGCCCGGCCCCGGCGCCTGAGACGATC
>JANXWI010000523.1 GCA_025351205.1 Deinococcus sp. | reverse complement strand
TCCACGGCTTGGTAGAAGAAATAGACGCGAGTGGCAAGAAGCACTACTTCGCTGACTGCGTGAAATAGCCCTGCACTAAAAAAAATCCGCTGCGAGTTGCTATGAAAATAGTAGCTGGCCGCGTATGTTTCACCTGGGCTTCAGGTCGTTTTGATGCCCAACTAGGTTGGCGTAGGCTCCATGGTTACACCCACGGTTCGGCTGTAGCCTCCATCGACAAAGGTAATCTCCGCGGTCACGCCGCCGGCCAAATCAAGCACGCCCACCAGACTGAAGCCCGTGGCCACGAACCAGTCGCTCATGTGGTTACGGCGTATCACCAGCCCCAGGGCCGGAAAGCTGATGGCCGCTACCAGCGCGAAGCCCGGAAAGGGCTGCCCACCGTTCAGGCCCAGGGCAATCAGCAGGCCCAGGGCGGCCATGATCAGGCCCAGGCGCGTCAGCGGGTAGCTCAGGCCGAGCAGCAGCAGCGCCGCGAGTGGCCCCAGGATGCACAGCCACCGCAGCAGGCTGCTGGGTTCGTAGGCGGCGGCCACCGGGGTACCGACCATGATGCCCCAGCGGTCCAGGCCGGTCTTGAGATCCTTCAGGAACCCCTCGGTCTCGCCAATAGTTTTGAAGGGGCGGGTGTACAACAGCTTGTGGCTGCGCTCACGGGCAGCCAGCACGAACTTGCTGCTCACCTCCGGGGGGGTCAGCAGGTCCTGCCACGCGCCGCTGATGGAAAACAGCCGCACCGCCTTGCCGCCGGAGATCAGCTGATCCAGACCCTTCTGCGGCGTAAACTCGATGATGGCCGGAACCCGGTTGCCCAGCCGCGCCCTGATCTGAGAAAGCAGCGCCGGGTCGCGCGCGCCGATCACCTCGTTGTCGGTGAAGGCCAGAAAGGGCACGTCGGGCCAGTCCGTGCCGGGGTTCTTCACGCTGGGGCTGTCGTAGGGGCGGTACACCACCACGTAGCCCTGCGCCTTCAGGGTCTTGATCAGGGCCACGTTCGGCCCGGCGGGCAGGAAGCTGGGGTCGGTGGGCCACACCGTCCAGGTCTGGCCGCCGATGACCTGGGTACGGGTGGGCACGTTGTAGCGGGCGCGCAGCCGCGCCACCTCGCTGCCGCCCCGCAGGTCGCGCATGTAGGTCAGCTGCGGATTGACGTTCTGCCCTGGAAACTTGATGGTCAGCTCGGTGCCGGGCTGCTTGTAGATGGCCGCCCGGTTTTCCAGCGTGGCAACGGTGTCCTCGTAGACCGCCACACCGTTCACGCCCAGCTTGCGGTAGCGGGCCAGCAGGTCGAGCGGGGCTAGGCCGTTGAGGTTGGCCTGGGCGGTCAGCGAGGAGTAGTCCATCACCACCGAAACAGTCTTCTGCGCCGCCTCGAAACGGACGCGGCCAGCGGCCAGGATCAGCGCCGGAATCAGCGACAGAACGATCAGCAGCAGCAGCGCGGGCGTCAGGCGGTGGCGGCTGGGAGCGGGCAACAGCGGATTGCCGGGCGGTGATTTGGACAGTGGGGGGTCGGCTCTGGTCACGGTGGCTCCGGGGTTTGAACTCCTGGTCAGGGAATCTCGGTCAGGCAGGAAGAGGGGGCGGGCAGTGAAACACTCAGCCATTCAGTATGACGGCTGCGGGTAAAGACAGGGTAGCTGCCCGAGTTTTTTCCGTTCAGACCGTGCTGCGGATGCGGGCGGCCAGCATGTCCAGCGCCGGTTCGTTCAGGCCGCCGTGCGGAATGATCACGTCGGCGTAGCGTTTGGTGGGTTCCACGTACTTCAGGTGCATGGGCCGCACGAAGTTCAGGTACTGCTCGATCACGCTCTCGGGGCTGCGTCCGCGCTCCTGGGTGTCGCGTTGAAAACGCCGGATGAAGCGCACGTCGGCGTCGGCGTCCACAAAGACCTTGAGGTCCAGGTGCTGCCGGATGGCCTTCTCGTAGAGCGTGAAAAAGCCCTCGACCACCACCACCGGCGCGGGCAGCACGGTGAGCGTCTGGCCAGAGCGGGTGTGGTTGGTGAAATCGTAGCTGGGCATCTGGACCGCCTCGCCCGCCAGCAGCGCCTCCAGGTGCTCCTGAAGCAGCTGCCAGTCGAAGGCCGCCGGATGGTCGTAGTTGGTCTGGGTGCGGGTTTCGAACGGGACGCCCGCCTGGTCGCGGTAATAGTTGTCCTGCGCCAGCACCGCCACGCCCTCATTTCCCACGGTCTCGATCACGCGCCGGGTCACGGTGGTCTTGCCGCTGCCCGAACCGCCCGCCACCCCGATCACGAACGGCGATGTGGTGGGGGGCGGTGTGGTGGGCGTCAAGGAGACCTCGCGGGCACAGAGGTCACAGCTTGACCATCACAGCTTGGCCGTCACAGCTTGGCCGTCACAGCTTGGCCGTCACAGCGGACCCTGAACCAATCACAGCGGCCTTGCCAGCGAGCCGATCAGCTCGATCCGGCGCTCGGCCAGCTTGCGGGCCACCGTGTGTACGGGTTTGTTGTTCTGCTGGGCCAGGGCGCAGACCTGCGACACCGTCTGGTAGACCCGCTCGGCAGCCGCGTCGGCCCCGATGCCGGTGGCCACCGCGATCAGGCCCGCCGCATTGATGGCGTAGTCGGGCACGTAGGAGATGCCCGCCTCCTTGACCGCCTGTTCGCCGCGCCGCGAGAGCGGGTGGTGCTCGCCCCCGGCGATCATCCTGCACTGAAGGCGTTCCACGTCGCTGTGCTTGATGCTGTGCCCGAAGCCGCAGGGCGAGAGCACGTCGCAGGGCGTGTCGAGCAGTTCGTCTGCGGCCACCACCACGACCCCCTCGCCCAGTTCCTCGGCCAGGGTCTGGGCGCGTCCGGGGCGCTCGTCGGCAATGGTCAGGCGCGCCCCCTCGCGGTGCAGATGCCCGCACAGCGCCGCGCCCAGCGATCCCACGCCCAGAACGGCCACCCGCACGCCGCGCAGGCTCTCGCTGCCCAGCACGGTGCGGGCCGCCGCCTTGAGTCCTCGGTACACGCCGTAGGCGGTCACGGTGGGGGTGTCGGTGTTCATGCCCAGCACCGACTGGGTCTCCTGCGCCACGAAGCCGATGTCGTGCCCGCTCACCCCGGCGTCCTCGGTGAGCACCAGACGCTCGCCCAGCCCGCGCACCTGGCGGCCCAGCGACCTGAACAGGGCTTCGCGCAGGTGGCCTTCCTCGGCTCCGTTTTCAGGGGCCATCAGGATGCAGGCCCCGCCGCCGTAGTTCAGGCCCGCCAGCGCGGCTTTCAGCGTGATGCTCTCGCTCATGGCCAGGGCGTCGCGCAGCGCCCGTTCCTCGTCGTAGGGGCGCAATCGGCATCCGGCGATGGCCGGGCCGAGCACCGTGGAGTGAATCGCGACCACGGCCCGCAGCCCACTGGGCGCGTGTTGCAGCACGGTCAGCTGCTCGTGGCCGCGCGCCTGCATCTCCTCGAAAATCAACACGTTCTGTGCCGCCGTAATACCCTCAGCTGTAATACCGTTGTCAACACGCTTGTCGCATCCTTTGTTCAGGACACCTTTAGAATGTCCCGGTACAGCAGACTTTACCATGCCGCTCCTTTTCTCCCCGCTTCCCCGAAAACCTCACGGACAGACGTGAGAAATGGCCTAGAATGTCAGGCCAGAGGTGGCACACATGGATTCAATCTCTCCGCTGGCGAAAATTCTGGCCGAAGCAAACGGCATCGACTGGCGCAGTCTTCAGGGGTCTGGACCGGGCGGCAGCGTGGTCGAGCAGGACATCCTGAACTACCTGTCGCGCATCATGAGCGGCGACGAGGAACCCCCGGCCACCCCGGTAGACGAGGCTCCCCCCGGCTGGACCGGCGAGATGCCCCCCATGCCGGTGGCGATATCGGGCCTGGAAGCCCTGAGCGCGGCGGGCGTGGAGTCGGACATCACCGATTTCGTGGCCCAGCAGTCGCAGGCGGCCCAGACGGTATCAGCACAGACGGCATCAGATCAGGCGCTGCCAGATCAGGCGCTGCCAGTTCAGCCCATCCTGTCTCAGTCCGCTCCGGCCCAGTCGGCGTTCACTTCCCCTGCCCCGGAGTACGGGTCGGTCACGGCAATGCCTGCCAGAAGAAGCGCCCCCGGCGACGACCTGGAATTTGAACTCGACGACCTCGATGACGACTCGGCTGTAGAGTTCACCACTGACCACCTGACTGCCGGTTCGGGACCGGACCCCGTTTCACACCCCGTTGCCGGAACGCCCATTCATGAGACCGTGTCTCCTCAGCAAACTGTGTCTCCCCAGCCGGAGTTCGGCACTGCGGCGGTCTACGGGGCGGCTGGACTGGTTGCCACCGGACTGGCTGCCACCGGACTGGGCGCAGCGGTCCTCGGCCAGCCTGTGCATCCTGAACAGACACACTCCGAACCTGTCCAGCTTGAACCCGTGCAATTTCAGCAGCCCGCCTACGATCCGGTGGCCCTCGACGCCGACGCCGACTTCGTGATGGCCGATAGGCTGCCCGGTCTGCCTGCCACGCCGCCGGAGCCTGAAACTGTTTTGCAGCCGCTGGTGGCCGAACACGCCGTGGCCTTCCAGCCCGCAGAACAGGAGCAGCCTGCACAGCACAGTCAATCCCTGGAGAGTGGGCAGCCGGAGTACGGGCGACCCGCCGGGAAAGAGCCGGCCACTGGCACAGCCGAGGCGGTAACCAGCACAGGTGGTACGGGCAGTGCGGGCGGCACAAGCGGGTTTGGGCTGGGCGGCTTTCTGTCCCGGCTTTACGGTGGAAAGGCCAAGGCGGAGGCTGCCCCGGCAACCGACATTCCGGCAACCAGCGCCGCGCCGAGCAGCACCGAATCTGCCGTGCCCCTGGCGGCGTCAGACGTTGCCGCCCCCGCGCCGCACGGGCCGAATCTGGGCGAGGCGCTGATTTCCCAGGCCCCTCCCGTTGCCGACACCCCCGTGGCGGCCCCGCTGGTGGCCGACCAGTGGCGCGACCAGGAGCTGACCGGCCCCGAACTGCCCGCGCTGGAACTGAGCGAAACGCATCACACCGAGCTGGGCCAGCCCACCGACCTGCCCGAAGCCCATGAGGCCAATCAGCACGAGGCCAATCAGCATGGGGCCGGTCAGGAGGTTGACCACCAGACGCCTCTGAGCGACCATCAGGCCATGTCTGAAGACGGCTCAGATGCCGCCGCGCCGCGTCCCGCACCCGAAGCGCCCACGCCAGAGGTTTCCTTTTCGGAGCAGCCCGTTT
>JANXWI010000494.1 GCA_025351205.1 Deinococcus sp. | reverse complement strand
ATTGGATTGGGCGCTCCAGCGGGGCGAGGCTGCTAGGTCCCCTGCCCCTGCGGGCGTCTACGCTCCACTCCAGCCACCTTCCGGGCCACGGCTGGAGCGAGGCAACAGGTGGGATGATAGCACACCTGCGGACAAAGAGCGCGAGCTGATCCAGTCGCCCAGGGCCACCTACTCAGGCTATCTGCGCCCGCCCCGTCCACCGCCCGGCGGCCCCTTCCGCACACCGGCAAAGCGGTTGCGTTCCTTGCGGCGTACCGCGCTGGCGCTGGGTTTGGAGGCCGCGCCGAGCCTGCCCATCGGCTGCCTGTTGGCCCCCGGCGTGTCGAGGATCAGGATGCGGGCGAAGGGGATGTACAGCGCAAACACCACCACGGCGCTGCCCCACCAGGTTTTGAGGTACGGGCCGAGCGGCGTAACGCTCAGAAAAAATTGGATCAGCGTGACCAGCAGCAGAAACAGGAAGAAGCGGGCGGCGATACGGCCTATTTTGCCGGTGGTGTACTTTGGCGAGGGGTCGGCGGTGGTCAGCCATTTCCAGACGTTCATTCTTCGTCTCCTGTGCTGGGTGCTGGGCTGGATAACGTGACAGCAGCGTGCGTGCGGAGACGGCCAGCAGCGGGGGCGGAAACGGGGGCCGTGAGCTGGCAGTGCAGGTCTTCCAACTCCTGCCAGCCCTGCTGATCCGGCTCTATGCCCTGCACCGCCGAGGGCAGCCGCACCTTTCTGGCCATGCGGACCAGTGCCCGCTGCCACGCCACGTCGCGCTCGGGATAGACGTACAGGACGCCTTGCACCGCACTCTTGCCTTCCAGCAGGCCCTGGGCACCGTTCAGCCAGCGCTGCCCGGCGGGCGCGTCTCCGAAACGCTCGGCCCGCTGCTGCACCTGCGAGGCGGGCAGGTCGCTGCCGTACACGCCGTGCAGCCCCAGCGCGTCCAGCTTTTGGCGCAGCGGGCCGCTCAGGTAGGGGTCGGCCAGCAGCGCGGGCGGACCGAGTACCGCCACCGTGGGGCGCGAGGCCACGCTCAGCCGGGGCATGGCCTCCTTTGGCGGCTGGCTGAGTGGGCGCGTTCTGTCCAGCGCCAGCCGCACCGTGGCCGGGTTGTGGGTCAGGCGCTGGCCCAGTTCTCCGGCCACGCTCAGGGCCGCCGGGCCATCGTCGGGGATCAGCTGAAGGGGCGGCAGACCGCTGATGCGCCGGGGCAGCAGATCGGCCAGCGCCTCGCCCCAGGCGTCCTGGGCCACCGGCAGGAGGGGGGGCAGCAGCACCAGGTCGCTGCGCTGCAACTCCAGCACCCGGCCCAGCAGGTATTGCAGATGCGCCGCCTCGCTGGGCATGCTCTCCTTGCCCAGGGCGTACAGTTCGTGCGGCGGCAGGGTGGGCACAGCCACCTCTACCCCCAGTTCGCGCAAAAACGCCTCCCAGAACTCCAGGGGGCGTGCGCCGGACACTCCAATCAGACCAACCTTCACAGCAGCAGTCTACAGGCCGGGGCGCGGGAAGTGGGGGAAGGAGAATGGACCGTCCATCAGAAAGCTTGGCAGTGGAGACACGACAACCGTTGGACGCCCGGCCCGTTCACCCCCTCCCCAACCCTCCCCCCTCAAGGGTGAGGGAGTACAGGCCGCGCCAGCTCAGCGGTTTTATCGAGTGCATTTGAAAAAAGTCGAACGACATGACTTGTCAAACTGTCAACCCACCGGCTCCTGCACGCTCTCCCCTTGCGCCCGGTACTCCCCGCTCTTGCCGCCGCTTTTGGCGAGCAGCCGCACGCCCTGGATCTCGATGGCCTTGCTGGCCGCCTTGAGCATGTCGTAGACGTTCAGGGCGGCCACCGTCACGGCCATTAGGGCTTCCATCTCCACGCCGGTCTGCCCCGCCGTGCGGACGGTGGCCTGCACCCGCACGCCGCGCGCGAGCAGCTGCACGTCCATGTCCACGCCGCTGATCGGCAGCGGGTGGCACAGCAGCACCAGCGCGCTCGTCTGCTTGGCCCCCAGAATGCCCGCCAGCCGGGCCACCGTCAGCGGGTCGCCCTTGGCGTTCTGGCCGCCTTCCAGCGCCGCTCTGGCTTCCGGCGGCAGCATCACCCAGGCCTCGGCGGTGGCCGTGCGGGTGGTCACCGCCTTGACGCTCACGTCCACCATGCGCGGCTGCCCGTCTTCGAAGTGGGTGAGCGTCATGGCGCTCAGTCTTCCGGCAGCTTCAGGCCGCTCAGGGCCGCGAAGGGGTTCTGGCGGGCGTGCTGGCTGCCCTCCTGGGGGCCGAGCTGCGTCGAGTACTCGTCTTCGATGGGCACGCCCGCGCTGTGTTCGCACGGCCCCTCGTTGAGATCGTGGCCGCACACCTGACACAGCCCTTTGCATTGGGGGTCGTGCAGCACGCTCAGCGGCGAACCCAGCAGGGTCATCTCGGCCAGGTAGCTGCTCAGGTCGAGGTCGGGGTTGCCGAACACCAGCAGCTCCTCGCCCGTCTCGGCCTCTTCCAGAAAAGGTTCCAGCACGGCTGGGCGGTACTGCATCAGGGTGCCGAGCTTCAGTTCCAGCGGCACGGTCATGGGCTTCAGGCAGCGCGAGCATTCCTGTTCCAGCACGGGTTCGAAGTAGCCCTGGAGCCAGAATTCGTTGCCGTCGAGGCTGTTGATGTCGATGCCGTAGGGGGCCGGTTCGGCAAACCGGACCGTCTGGGGCGCTCCGGCCTGATCGTAGTGCAGTTCGAGCACCTCGCCGCTGGCACTGATGTCGCCGGGCGCGCGCAGCAGGCCGCCGAGGTGAATACGTGGGGCGTCGTCGTTCATCTCGCCATGATAGTGCTCTGACGCGCAGCAGGACGGTCAGGAGTCACGTTGAGACTGTGGGTGTATAGCAGGGTTGAATATCCAGAGAATTATGCATCAGGCGACTGCTTTGTCCTTGCCTGCGCCGCGCTGGCAGCATCAACTTGCAGCCGCGAGGCATACCCTGTGCGGCGCACTAGCCTGAACCCATGCAGATTTCGATTCTGGGCATTCCGATGGACCTCGGTGCAGGGCGGCGCGGCGTGGACATGGGGCCGGCGGCGCTGCGAAACGCCCGCCTGAACGCGGTGCTGCGCGGCCTGGGTCACCATGTCAGCGACCTGGGCGACGTGGCGGTGACCATTCCCGAAACGGCAGACCGGCTGGAACACTCCGGGCTGATCTTCAGAGACAGCATTCTGGCGGCCTGCACGGCGGCCTGTGAGCGCCTGAGTGCGCTGAGCGCCGACGTGTTTCCCATCAGCATCGGCGGCGACCACAGCGTGAGCATGGGCACCGTGCCCGGGGCCTCGCACGGGCGGCGCACCGGCCTGATCTGGGTCGATGCCCACACCGACTACAACACGCCGGGCAGCAGCGAGAGCGGCAACATTCACGGCATGCCGGTGGCCCACCTGACCGGGCTGGGCGACCCGCAGCTGAGCCGCATCGGAAGTCGGAACAGAGAGGGAGCAGGCTGGCAGGTGCGGCCCGAAGACACCGTGATGATCGGCATCCGCAGCGTGGACGGGGCGGAGCGCGAACTGGTGAAGCAGGCGGGCATCAAGGTCTACACCATGAAAGACGTGGACACGCTTGGCATGTCGCGCATCGCCGCCGAGACGCTCGAACGGCTGGGGGGGGTGGAGCGGCTGCACGTGTCCTACGACGCCGACGCGCTGGACCCGTCCGTCTGCCCCGGTGTGGGCACGCCCGTGCTGGGCGGCCTGAGCTACCGCGAGGGCCACCTGCTGATGGAACTGCTGGCCGAGTCGCGGCGCGTGACCAGCCTGGACATCGTGGAGGTCAATCCGGCGCTCGATATTCGCAACAAAACCGCCGAGGTGATGGTGGGCATGGCGGCCAGCCTGCTGGGCCAGAAGATCATGTGATACGGATTCCGGATGAACAGAACGTCACTGTTCATCTCGACCAAGCAGGCAGGCGTCGGCTGTAACCGGTCTGATGGCCAACAAAAACCCCCGACGCTGGGCCGGGGGGTTTGAAGACTGTGGTACTCAGTCGAGAATACGCTTCAGGTGCAGGTAGATTTCGTACCAGTCACCCTTGTCGCGGGGGCGCTTGCCACGCAGTTCGATGCGCGACAGGGTCCGCACCCAGTCGGGCGTGATCTGGAGGCCCAGCACAGGGTCTGCCACCAGGTCAGAGAGGCCCTTGGGCATGGCCCCCTCGCTGTTCTGGCCGTAGAACTCGACGCCCTCGAGCAGGTCGTGGACCGAGATGCTGTAGGCCCCGGCCAGCGTCTGGAGGGTGTCCAGGCTGGGATTGGTGCGCCCGCGCTCCAGGTCGGAGAGGTACGGCACACTGATCCCTGCCGTCTCGGCGATGTCTTTCAGGCGCAGACCGCGCTCACTGCGCAACTCGCGCAACCGTTCATGTAATTTCATCTCCACCTCCTGCTATCTGGATTACAAGACAAGTCCTATCGCCAGATGACTGCGAACCGAACCCTGTGGTCTGAACAGTGTTGGGTCCGAAAGTCGGCTTGTCTGGTGGCAGAATCCGGGTCATGTGTTCGGACTTTACCACGCTTTTTCGCTCTGGTCAATACAGAATATGAAGGGTCGGCTTCTTGATTTCAACCAATGGCTACGCTATCTTCATCATCAAGAGTAAGCTTTGGACAGAATTCTCTACTGGAGGCAGGACATGCGCGTACTGGAAACGACCCTCGGAACCATCGCTGAGAGCATCCGCAGTGGTCAGGCCCACCCCACCACCGTGCTGAACACCCTGATCGAGGCAGAGAACGCCGGCGGCATGGTGGCAGTGCGCCAGATCGAGCGCCAGCTGAGCCTGAGCGCTCCGGCCCTCCAGGCGCGCGCCCACCCCAACAGCGGGCTGGCCCAGGCGTGGCTGAACGCCACCCGCGCCTACCTCATCGCCCAGGCCGAACTGAAACGCGTGGCGTAAACGATATGTACAGCAGACCGGCCTGGACTTGAAGAAGAGTCCAGGCCGATTTGTTTGACAGGGTTCTGCTCAGCTCAACCCGTAAATGTCGCTGTACTTGTCTTCCAGGTACTTCACGTAGGCGTCGGCGCTCAGCGGCCTGCCGGTGGCCGCCTGCACGATCTCGCCGGGCAGGCGGCTGCGCCCGTACTGGTGGACGTTCTGCACCAGCCATTCGCGCAGCAGCCCGTACTCGGCGCGGTCCACTTCCCCGGCAATCTGCGCGTTTCCTTTTGCGGCG
>JANXWI010000469.1 GCA_025351205.1 Deinococcus sp. | reverse complement strand
TCACGTCAGCGGGTGTTCGGCTGGGCGCAGAGTCTGCCGCCGGAGGTGTACACCACCGAACGCGCCGACTTCGCCTACGGCAGCCTTCGCAATATCCAGGCACACGTCGCCGACTGCTACCTCGGCTGGGTGGGTGAGGATGGCCTGGGCCTGAGCGTGCCGGAGGTCGGGGCAGCCCGGTTCCCGGACGTGCAGGCCATGCGGCGGCGCTACGCCGAGGTGGATGAGGTGGTCGAACGCGCCCTGAACGAATTCACCGAGCTGGACGCGCCGCTCCGTATTCCCCACGGGGAAAGCACCCTGGAAGTCACGCGGCGCTGGCTGCTGCTGCACCCCTTCACGCACGAGTTTCATCACAAGGGGCAGCTGCTCGCGCTGGGGCGGGCGCTGGGCCATCCTTACCCGCCCGGCCCGGACACCGACCTGCTGCTGCCGTCCGAGGTTTGAGCGTCAGGACAGCTCTCGCCCCGGCGTGCGGTAGTAACAGTTGGTGGGCAGGTTGTTCAGGTCGCGGGTGTTATGGAAGCCCAGCGAGCGGTAAAACGCCTGCTGCGCCTCGCCGTCGTCGGTGATCAGCACCTGCTGCATGACGTGGGCGTAACGGGTCAAGATGGCCCCCAGCAGTGCCCGCCCCACGCCCTGACGGTGCGCTCCGGGCTGAACCAGAATGTCCTGCACGTAGCAGATGCTCACGTCGTCAGACACGGTGCGGGCCAGACCCAGCAGTTCGCCGGAGCCTGAATTGCCGGAGCCAGAACGGGCACACACCACGAAGCTGCTGTTCTGGACAGCTTTTGCTAGCGCGTCCGGGTCGGCGGTGTAGTTCGTCCAGCCCACCGAGGCGTACAGGGTCACGAGTTCGGCGCGGGTCGGCAGGTCGTTGGTCAGGTGCATAGCCCGAGTCTGGCGCAATATGTCGCGTCCGGCATCGGCCAGATTGCGGATGCACACCCGTCAGCGTGGGCGCATCATGACCGTATGCGCCTGCACGTTCATCCCATCCTGCACGAGCTGCGCGGCCTGTATGACGTGAGCGACCTGTACAGCATGGAGCGGTTCCTGGCCTACACGACGCTGGCGTCAGGCGGCCCGGAGCTGCTTCCACTGGGCGACTTTTCCCCGATGGGTCAGCGGCAGCCGGAGTACCTGGACGCGCTGCTGGCACTGAACGCCGAGGGGCTGACTGCTGAGTATGCCCGCGAGATCGAGACCGAGTTAGACGGCGTGCAGGCCGAGTTCCGCCTCATTCTGGTGGTTGTCGATCAACCCGGCAACGGCTGGACGCAGCGCTGGCTGACCGACGCCGCCTGGAGGTTCGGGCCGGAGAAGGTGCCGCAGCAGACGCCACACCGCCGCTGGGTCACGGTGCAGCTCTGGACGCACGTGCCGCCCACGCCCGCCTACCTGCGCTCCCAGCTGCGCGGCGCGGTGATGCGGGCGGTCTGGCGCGTCCATCATGGCCTTCCAGTCACCCTGTCCGACCATCTGGCGCAGGAAGGCGCGGCCCTGAAGTTTGGCGGCGGGCTGTCTGCCGGGGAGCCGCTGACCCTGGACCCGGATGAGCTGAGCTACACCCGGCAGGTACTCGCGCCGCTGCTCGGGAGCGACCACTGGCCGACCATCTTTGCGGCCCTGTACGGCGACGGGGCGGCCCGGGAGGTCGGCTTTGCGCCGTTGGGGCTGAGTTCGCTGGCCGGGCTGGGGCTGGCTACGTGGGAAGACTGATGCCGATTTCAACTGTCCGCTACCGCGCCCAGACGCCCCACACCGATCCCCGCATCCTCAGATACGCGCTGTATACTCCCAGCCGTGCTTTCGCTCCTGGCCGCCGCCCTGCTGACCATTCCCGACGCCGCCGGAGACACGCGCGGCGACGGCAGCTATACCCTGCCCACCCGCCCGCCGCTGTCGGCCAGCGCTCTGGACCTGCGCGAGCTGAAGGTGGAGTCGGAAAACGGCAAGCTGCGCCTGACCGTGGGCCTGGGGGCCATTCAGAACCCCTGGAACGCGCCTCTGGGCTATTCGGCGGGCGTGCTGGACATCTTCGTTAAGAGCCGTCTGGGCGGCGCTTCTGCCCTGCCGGCTCTGGGCTTCGTGACGCCCGCGCAGCAGGGCTGGCAGTACCACATTCGCGTGACCGGCTTCGGCAGCAGCCTGGAATTCGTGCCCGACGGCCAGACCAGGGCGCAGCCCAGGCCCGTGCAGCTGAATGTGCGGCTTTCAGGCAGCGCGGTGGTCTTCGACACGCCCATTCCGGCGGGGCAGTACAGCTACTGGGTCACCAGCAGCGTGTACTCGCCGTTTACTCCGGGCGGCTATCTGCGCCCCGGTACGGGCGGCGGCAGCGCCAGCCTGATTTCCCCGCGCAACAACGGCCCGGTTCCGGTAGACGTGATCTCGGGCGGCGATCAGGCGCGGGAGTACGCCCAGGGCGTGCTGCAACCCGTGGGCAAAACCCGTGACCGCCGCGCCCTGCTGCTGCTGGGACTGGCCGCCGCCGGGCTGCTGCTGGGACTGGTCGCCAGCGTGCGGGTGTGGCGCAAGACCCGTGTCTGAAAGCTCCCGTGTCCGGAGTCTCTCTACAATGGCGGGCGTGACCCCGGCCCGCGCCGCGTTGCTGCTGCTCACCGCCGCCTTTCTGTGGGGGCTGCTGGGCATCTTCGGCAAGCTGGCCTTCGCGCTCGGCCTGTCGCCTCTGGAGGTGGCGTTCTGGCGGGCCGCACTGGGCGGCGGACTGTACCTGATCCACGCCCTGGCCGTGCGCGCCCGCTTTCCCCGTGGCCGGGACGCGCTGGTCACGGCGCTGTTTGGTCTGGCTGGAGTCAGCGTGTTCTACGCCTCGTACCAGCTGGCGGTGCGGAGCGGCGGGGCCAGTCTGGCGTCGGTGCTGCTGTACACCGCCCCGGCCTTCGTGGCGCTGTCGGGCTGGCTGGTGCTCAAGGAGCGGCTGGGCCTGCGCGAACTGCTGGCGGTGGCCGCCACCCTGACCGGCATCTCGCTGATCTCGCTGGGCGGCGGGCAGGGGGTGCATCCCAGTGTCACCGCCCTGGGCTGGGGGTTGCTGGCTGGCCTGACCTACAGCCTGTACTACCTGTACGGCAAGCTGTACTTTCCGCGCTTCGCGCCCGTGGCCCTGTACGCCGTGGCGCTGCCGGTAGGGGCCGCCGGACTGGCCCCCTTCACGCCGTTTGTCCACAAGTCGCCCGCCGCCTGGGGGCTGCTGCTTGTTATCGCCTTTTTCAGCACCTACCTCGCGTACCTGGCCTACGCCGCTGGCCTGCGCCATCTGCCCGCCACTCGCGCCAGCGTGATCGCCAGCCTGGAGCCGGTGGTCGCCGCCGTGCTGGCCGCCGCCCTGTTCGGAGAACGGCTCTCGGGGCTGGCAATTCTGGGGGCCGGAATCGTGCTGGGCGCGGCGTTGCTGCTGAGCTTACCGGGTCGGAAGAAATCGGGGGAGCGTCGTCCGTGACCTGTCGTCTGGAAAGAAGATATCAAACCGACCATTTGGTTGAGAACGCAGCAAAAATGAACACGCATCGAGAAAGCATCGTCCGATACAGATTCCGGTTAAATAGTTATCAATGATGAGAACTTCCCCCATCTTCAAATGGTTCGTAACCCGCTGTTATTGGCGTAAGCGGAGTCACAATGTATAACTGATCATCCGGAATCCGTCTGAGACGCCAAGCCTGCTCACCCCCTCCCAACCTCCCCCCTCCGCAAGCGGCTGTGCCAGTCAAGGGGGAGGAGTGGCGTGGTCATCCGCGTTCTTGACCAGAACAGCGCGGTTGACCACGCTTGGTCGCTCCGTTTACGACGAAGAAGGGGCTGAAAACACCGGGCTGTCGGCGTTGGGTTTTCCTCAAAGAAACTGTTTGAACGTTGATGGCGCGGGGGCCAACCAGTAACGCAGACCCTCTACTTCAACTTCAGCTCGGCCTCGAAGCTGCGGTTCCAGGGCAGGGTGGCGCTTTCCAGCAGGTAACTGGCTTTGAACTGGAGCGGAAAGTACGGCTGGGCCAATCTTTCCAGCACCGTTCTCGCGTCGCTGCCAGGGATTTTGGCATCGGGCAGCACGGCGCGCAGTCTGGCCCGCAGCTGCGAACTGTACACCACGTCGTTGGCGTACTCACGGGCCAGCAGCGCGTCCTGCGCCGACGGGTCCGCCCCGCTCAGGGCCAGCTTGGCGTGGGCCAGCACCGTGCCCAGGTTGTTGCCGGGCGTGCCCCAGGCGGCCAGCGAGGCCAGGTCCTGCGGGCGTTTCAGGGTGTACAGGTCGCTCCAGGCCCGCAGGTTGCCGCTGTTGATCTGGTCCACGTCGGCCACCGCCACCGCCCCCCGAAGCCGCAGGAGCTGACTGACCCGCAGCGCCGCGCCCCTGGGGTCGCCGCCGTTGTAGACGTAGAGGGTCAGGGCGGCCTGTTGCTGTGGGCGCGTGCCCTGGCCGCCAAACGGGGTCAGAACCGCTTCCGGCGAGGTCTGCACCGCCTTCCAGCCTGCCGCGAGGGCGTGCAGCTCCACGCTCCGGGTCAGTGGAATGCCCTCGTAGCGGATCACGGCGCTGGCCTTCTCGGGCTGGCTGTACTCGACGGCCAGCGTTCTGGTGTCCGGGGCCAGGGCGCGGGCCACCAGACTGCCCAGCACCTCGTCTGCGCCGGGGTACACCAGCACGTTGGCCGGAGCCGTTTTTGCAAGTTCCGCGCCCTCTGCCGGAGACGGGCTGCCGGGCAGGGCGTCGTCCCAGGTGACGTGCAGCTCGGTGAACACGCCGTCACGCGCCCACTGAATCATGCGGCGGGCCACCTCCAGGTTGCGGGCGCGGTCCACGGCGTCGGGCTGGCGCGGCAGCACGATGAAGGCGTAGATTTTCTGGCCGCTGGCCGCGCCCCAGTCGCGCACCGCCTGGAGCCGCGCCATGACCGTTTCTACGCTGCCTCGGCTGCTGCGCGACTGCACCAGGCCGCCGTAGGCCAGCGCGTCCAGGGACACCAGCAGCGGGCCGCCTCTGGGCTGGGCATTCAGCCACGCGCTCAGGGCCGCCGGGTCCGCGCCGCGCCCGGCGTCTCCAAGCAGCGCGGCGGGCGTCAGGTGGACCGTGCCGCCCAGCAGCCCGGCCATCTGGGCAGGCAGCGTGCTGGTGGCGGGGCGGGAATCGAGCGGAATCAGAATCTCGCCCGTGGAACTGACAGCGGGCGCAGAAGTCTGGACCGGCGCGGGCTGAGTTGGTGCTGTCTGGGTTGGTATCGTCTGGGTTGGTATCGTCTGGGCAGCAGCCAGCGAACTGAGCAGCACTGTCGGCAGAAGGAGCAGCAGGGTTTGACGCATGCTCCACGCTAGCGGCTGGGGATGAGGACAGCGCGATTCGGGACGTGACCCCACGCACTGGATCACCACGCAGACCCATGAAGACCTGGACCGGGATTCGCCCACCCCGCAACCCCTACAATGCCCACATGACGGCAACCGGGAACACAGCGGCGCAGCACGCCCTGACAGGTGACATGACAGGCAAGACGGTGCTGGTCACCGGGGCCACGGGCGGCATCGGCAAGGCGGCGGCCCGCACGCTCGCCACTCTGGGGGCCACGGTGGTGATCGTGGGCCGCAGCGCCGCCAGGACCGCTGAGGTGGCCCGTGAGATCGGGGCCGCCTCGTTCATCGTGGCCGACCTGAGCGTCATGAGCGAGGTGCGCCGCGCCGCCGCCGAGTTCCGGGCCACGCACAGCCGCCTGGACGTGCTGCTCAACAACGCCGGGGCAATCACCACCGCGCGGCAGGAAACGCCCGAGGGCATAGAAATGACCTTTGCCCTGAACCATCTGAATTACTTCCTGCTGACCCGGGAACTGCTGGGCCTGCTCAGGGCGACGCCGGGCGCCAGGGTGGTGAACGTCAGCAGCGAGGCCCACCGCACAGGCCGGATGCGCTGGGACGACCTGGAATTCAGAAAGGGTTACTCGGGCTTGCAGGCGTACGGCCAGAGCAAGCTCGCCAACATCCTGTTCACCCGCGAGCTGAGCCGCCGCCTCGCCGGAACGGGCGTGAGCGCCAACTCGCTGCACCCGGGCGTGGTGTACACCGGTTTCGGTCAGGGCGGCGCGGGGCTTGCGGGCCGCCTGGTTTCGTTTTCGTACCAGATCATGCGGCCCTTCATCAAGTCCGTGGAGCAGGGAGCGCAGACCAGCATCTATCTGGCCTCCAGCCCCGAGGTGGCCGGGATCACGGGACAGTATTTCGACAACGAACGGGTGGCGAGGCCCACGCCCCAGGCCCTCGACGACGCGGCGGCGGCGCGGCTGTGGGCCGTCAGCGAGGAATATGTCGGCGTGCCGTCTGTCGGCACCCAGGCGGCGGCGAGCGCCAAGGGCTGAGGATGGACACGGCCCTGTCGGCGCGCCCCAGCCAGCCACTGAGCGGGCGTCCGGCAGGCTACCTGCAACTGGAGAGCTACAGCAGCCTGAAACAGTTCTGGAGCTTCCTGGGCGGGGCCAGCGCGGCGGGCCGCAGGCTGAGCCTGATGCGTGGCGACAGCCTGGGCACCTGCCGCCGCCGCATCGCGGGCTACCGGATTCCCAACGCGGGCGGACTGATCGACGCGGGCCGGGTGCTGGCGGCCCTGGAAGACGGCCTGACCCCGCACCCCGCTCTACTGGCGCTGATGGCCGACGACCCAGGCGTGCTGCGCCAGACGCTGAACGAGGGCTACGACCTGTGCCTGGATTTCGTGCTGGCCTTCACCACGGGCCGTGACCTGATCGTGCGCCCGGAGCTGAAATACAGGGTCTCGGAGTTCGTGCCGCCTGCCAGCCCGCTGCCCGAAGGTCTGCCGCTCACGCCGCGCCGTTTTGCCCGCGACGAGCTGCGGGTGCTGCTGGACCGGGCCTGCGGGCTGGCCCTGTAGCCAAAGTAGGCCAGTTGGCGCAGTGACAGCCGGCGTACCTGCGTGGCAGAGTCGGGAATGGCAGACGAACTGAGCGCAGAGCTGGCAGAGCTTTCCAACACGTCTCAGATCGAACTCAGGCCCTTCACCGACGCCGATTACCCTGCGCTGGCCGACTTCCTGACGCGGCTGCATCCCGCTGAACCCAAAGCCGCAGAGGCCATGCGCCGCTTCGATGCCGGGCGGGGCGAACACCATGCCCGTGTGCTGGCCTGGAACGGTCACATTCTGCTGGGCATGGCCGAGACCGAGCGTTCGCGGCAGTTCACGCAGCCGGGCTGGTACGGGCTGCATGTTCACGCCGCCGACCCGGAGCTGCGGGCCGTGCTGGAGCGGAGCGGCACAGAGACGCTCCGGCCCCTGAATCCGGGCATCCTGCACACAAGTGTCTCTGAGAACTGGCCGGAGTTCGGCTGGCTGACGGCGCGGGGCTGGCGCGAACACGAGCGGATGTGGCTGAGCCGTCTCGATCTGAGCACCTTCGAGCCGGAAAAGTTCAGGGCCAAACTGTCCAGACCGCAGGCCGCCGGAATCGAGGTCAGGACGTTGACCGAGCTGGGCTGGGACGGCCTTGATGAAGCCGGATCGGAGGCCATGCAGCGCCGCCTGTACACGCTGACGATAGAACTGCTCTCGGACGTGCCGACCACCGACCCCATCTCGCCCTGGCCTTTCGAGGTCTGGCGTGAGCGCGTCCTGGGCCACCCCGACTTCACGCCCGACGGTCCGCTGATCGCCGTTCAGGGGAGCGACTGGGTGGGTCTGACCGAGCTGTACCTGCCCCGGCCCGAGGCTCCCGGCACGCTGCACCAGGGTCTGACCGGCGTGCGGCGGGCGTGGCGCGGCAGGGGCGCGGCCTGGGCGCTGAAACTCGCGGCGGCGGAGCGGGCGAAGGCGCGGGGTTGGCAGTCGGTGCGCACCGGGAACCACACCGTCAACCGCGAGATGCTGGGCATCAACGCCGGGATGGGCTTCGTGCGCTGGCCCGCGCGGGTGGTGCTGATCCGGGAATGCGAAGCGTGAGGCTGGACGATCTGAACCTGAAACTCCGGGCCGCCATCCGGGCCGAGCCGCGAGTCCGCTTCGCGCTGGCCTATGGCAGCCGCACTCAGCTTCCAGGCGGCGTGCGCCAGGACGACGAATTCAGCGACCTCGAATACTACGTCTACACCGAATCAGATGAACGGCTCGACCCGCTGGAGCTGACAGGGCGCGTGACGCCAGTCTTGCTGGCCGTGACCAACCCCTTCGGCACGCCCAACTTCGTGACGCCGCAGCTGCACCGCATCGAGCTGCACGTACACGGCGTGGACCGGATGCCCGATCTGCTGGGCTGGCCCGTCTGTGCCCCGGATGTGGGCCGGATGCTGGTCAAGGACGAGGGCGGCCTGCTGGCGGGGCTGCTGGAACGCTTCGCCGGGCAGCCAGCCTGGACGCCGGAGGCACCTCAACAGACCCTCGACAACCTCCTGAACGCGCTGGTGGCCGTGCGCGGTTTTATGCGACGTGGCGAACGCCTCCGCGCCCATGAATGGCACAGCCTCTGGGTGGTCGGCGGCCTGACCCGGCTGGCCCGCTGCGCCGAGGGGGCCGCGCAACCGCCCGCCACTGCCCGCTGGGCCGAACGCGACCTGAGCGCCGAGATGGCAGGCCGACTGAACGCCTGCGCCGTGGGCGTGACCGAACTTGAGGCAGGCTGGCAGCGGGCAGTGACCCTGGCTGCGGAATTGGCCGCCGCACTCTCGCTCGACGGGCGGCCCGAACTGCTGGCCGAACTGTCGTCAGCGTTCAGCCCGGCTCGCGCCCCGTCTCCCCCATCTTCAGGCGGTTGAACTCGGCGCTCTGGCCACGGGCGATGCTGAGCGTCTGCCAGTCTGCGCTCGCCCAGTGCCGAGCCAGCAACACGATCTGGTAGACGTGCCCGCTGTAGTGGCACAGCTGCCGATTGATGGCCGCCAGCACGGTATGCACCTCGCCCCGGATGCTTACGGTGCGGGTCAGGTCTTGAGGCTGCAATTTTTCCAGTTCGCCCTGAAACACCGCCCAGCCGGCGTCCCAGCGTGCCTGGAGCTGCCAAGGCGTCAGGCCAGCGTCCCCAAATTCGGCGTCACGGTTGCGGCTGCCCGCTTCACCGTCGGCCTGCAAGAAGTTGCCCCAGCGCGAGTGCATGTTGCCGCTCAGGTGCTGAACGATGACCGCCACGCTGTTTTCATCCTCCCCCAGCGCAGCGTGCCAGTGCCCCGGCGCGAGTTGACGCAGGGCACCCTCGCCCAGCTGCCTGACGCCCTGCATCCGCGCCCGAACGTCTTGCAGGTACAGCAGACCGAATTCAATCTCTGGCTGTGATGAACCCATGCGTCCAGATTACGTCCCGCTGATCCGCTCAAGCCACATGGCGTCGCCCAGGCTATAGAAGCGGTAGCCCTTGCTCAGTGCCTCGTCGTAGGCGGCCCGGATGCGCCCTGTACCTGCAAAGGCCGCCACCAGCAGCAGCAGGGTGCTTCCCGGCAGGTGCAGGTTGGTGATCAGCGCGTCGGGCACGAACTGTTTGTAACCGGGCGTGATAAAGATGCGCGTGTCGCCGGGGCCAGCCGTAAGCTGTGAGCCGTCCCAGGCGCTCTGCAACGCCCGCACCGTGGTGGTTCCCACCGCCACCACCCGCCGCCCCTGGGCCTTTGCCTGATTGACTGCCGCCGCCGTCGCCGCAGAAATCTCGTACTGCTCGGCGTGCATCACGTGGTCGGCCACGCGGCCCATGACGGGCTTGAAGGTGCCCGCGCCCACGTGCAGCGTCACGCTGGAGCGCTCAACCCCCAGGGCGTCTATGCGGGCCAGCAGCTCCGGCGTGAAGTGCAGGCCCGCCGTGGGCGCGGCCACGCTGCCGGGCGCCGTGGCATAGACGGTCTGGTAGCGCTCAGTGAACGCTGCCGGATCAGACGAGATGTACGGCGGCAGCGGCAGCGTCCCGATGCGCTCCAGATGAGGCCACAGGTCTTCGGCAAAGCGCAGCAGCCGCGCCCCGCCTTGCAGCACGCCCACCACCTCGGCCCGCACGGGGTCATGCTCGCCCAGCCAGAGTTCGTTTCCGGCCCGCTTGGCAGGTTTCAGGTAGGCGCTCCAGATGTGGCCCTCGCCCTGTGACGACTCCTGGCGCAGCAGCATCACCTCGACCCGCCCGCCGCCCAGACCATTTGCAGCAGGTTTATGGGCCATCACGCGGGCCGGAATGACCCGGCTCTCGTTGAACACCAGCAGGTCACCGGGCCGCA
>JANXWI010000079.1 GCA_025351205.1 Deinococcus sp. | reverse complement strand
GAAGCGTGAAGACAAGCCCGCCGAGGCGCAGCCCAGCAACGAAGAGAAGCTGCTGGTCGAGATCCGCGACGCCCTGCGGAGCCGGTAAACACAGTCGCCCTGCGGAGCCGGTAAGTCTAGTCGCCCTGCGGAGCCGGTAAGTAGATCACCACAGCCGCGCTGCATGTTCAGGAGAGTCGCCCCGCGTTCGGTGGGCGGCTCTTTTCTGATCTGATCTGGCCTGTGCTGCGGCGGTTCTCGGTGTGCCTCTCAGTGTGCCGAATTCGTTACCCGCAGCTCTGGCAGGCTTTATGCTGCTCGGCATGACCACCCAAAGCCAGCGTGCCGCCCGGTCCTTCATCGCTCACCGGAGCGCCCTGACGGCCCTTCTGACAGAGATCCCCGAGGGCAGCGCCGCGCACACCCCCTGGGAAGGAGCCATGAATTTCATCTCGCTCAGCGACCACCTCGATGTGTCGGCAAAGGGGATTCTGGCGGCTATCGCCGGTCAGGCACCCTCGCGTGAAGTGGTGCCCAGCCAGAGCCTTCAGGAAGCCCGGACGCGCCTTCAGGAGAGCGGCGCACAGGTGTCCCAGGCGCTGGAGGGGCTGAGCGACGACGATCTGGCCCGCGAGATCCCGGCCTTCGGTGGCCGGATGATGCCAATGTCTCAGTTTGCCGAGCTGCTGATCATGCACGAGGCCCACCACAAGGGGCAGGTGTGGCTGATGGCGCGGCAGGTGGGCGTGAAGCCGCCGTTCTTCGTGCAGATGGGGTAACGCGCCCGCGAAAGCTGCAAACAGGAAGGCCAGGGGCCGCCGCATCTTTCCTGGCGTCCAGTCCTGTACCCGCTTGCTCCTCTCTGCTTTCCGGTTTTTCCCCGCCCCGCGCGGTAGACTCCCCCGGTGCAGGTTTTCCCCCCCCCGTCTCATGTGCTCACCCTCCCGAATGGCCTGATTCTGGCTGCCGAACAGCGCCCAGGGCCGGGCTTCGCCTTCGATCTGCGTGTGCCGGTCGGCAGCGCCCACGACCCTCAGGGGCAGCAGGGCAGCGCGGCCCTGCTCGAAGAATGGCTGGGCAAAGGGGCCGGAGAGCGTGACGCCCGCGCCTTTCAGGACGCCCTGGACGACCTGGGGCTGCGGCGCGGCGGCGGTGTGGGCGCGGAGGCCACCCGCTTTGCTGTGAGTGGCCTGAACGCCGATCTGGAGGCCGCCCTGGACCTGTACGCCGATCTGGTGCAGCGCCCCCGGTTGCCGGACGGCGAACTGGACGTGCTGCGCGACCTGGCCCGGCAGGATCTGGAAGCGGTGGCCGACAGCCCCGCCGAGCAGCTGGCGCTGGAGGCCCGCAGGCTGGCGTTTCCGGCACCGTCTGAAGAGAACGGGTCCGGCGAGTACGCGGGCTACGCCCACCCGGCCAGCGGAACCCTGGAGGGACTGGCCAATGCGTCGCCGTCTTCGGTGCGTGCGCTGTACGGGCGCTACGGCGCGGCGGGCAGCATCCTGAGCGTGGTGTCGGCCCACCCGCCATCAGAGGTCGAGCGCATGGCGCAGCGAATGTTCGGTGACTGGACCGCCGGAAACCCGGAGGCCGTGCCGCTCGTCTTTCAGCCCGGCGTGACCACCCACCTGCCGGGCGACAGCGCCCAGGCCCACCTTTCGCTGTACTGGCGAGGCGTTAACCCCAGCGACCCGGACTGGCTGCCCTGGCATCTGGCGCTGGGCGCACTGTCGGGCGGCAGCGCCAGCCGCATCTTCGTGGCGGTGCGCGAGGAGCGGGGGCTGGCCTACAGCGCGGGCATCGGGGCGCAGGTACTGGCCGGGCAGGGCTTTATCGGCGGCTATGCGGGCAGCACTCCGGCCCGCGCCGCCGAGACGCTGGAGGTCATGCTGGCCGAGTTCGGGCGGCTGAAACAGGGCGTCACGGACGCAGAATTTGTTCGCTCCCGAGGCGCGCTGGTGGCCGGGGCGGTCTTCGGGGCCGAGAGTCTGCGGGGCCGGGTGGGGGCGCTCACCCGCGACCTGCATCTGTTCGGGGCGGTGCGCCAGCCACGCGAGCTGAGGAGCCAGATCGGGGCACTGACGCTTGCTCAGGTCAACGAATTTCTGGAACGCTGGAACCCCGGCCAGCCCAACCTGACCACGCTGGGGTTGCCTGCCGTACACGAACTCTCCGGCCAGGAAGACCCAGTTCAGACAACTCCAGCCTCGAAGGTGCGGGCGTGACCCTTCCAGACGCCGTCCTCCCCACCCTGCACACCCTCCCAAACGGCCTGCGGGTGCTGCTGGCCCCCGACCCGCTGGCCCAGACGGTGGCGATGGGCTACTTCGTGAAGACCGGGGCGCGAGACGAACTGAGCGCCGAGATGGGCGCGTCCCACTTTCTGGAACACCTGATGTTCAAGGGCAACGCGGACATGGGCGGCGCCGAGCTGAATGCTCGCCTCGACGCGCTGGGCGGGCACGCCAACGCCTTTACCAGCGACGAGGCCACGGTGTACCACGCCGCCTGCCTGCCGGAACACTCGGTTGAGCTGCTGGCCGTGCTGTCGGTGCTGCTGGAACCGGCGCTGCGCGAGAGTGACGTGGAGATCGAACGAGGCGTGATTCTGGAGGAGATCGCCATGTACCAGGACCAGCCCGAGTCGCGGGTCTTCGACGCGCTGCGGGCGGCCTACTGGGGTGAACACCGCCTGGGGCATCAGGTGCTGGGAACCGTCCAGACCGTCGTGGCCCTCACGCCTGAGGCGCTGCGCCGCAACTTTCTGGCCCGCTACGGCACGCCCGCCATCACGCTGGTCGCCACCGGGAACATCGTGCCGGAGGCTGTGCTGGCCCAGGCCGTACAGATCAGCGCCGACTGGCCCCACGCAGCGCAGGCGCGGCAGATCCAGCCTCAGCGGCCCGTGTCGGCCCTGCACACCCTGGCCGACGACACCCTGGGGCGTCTGCACGTGGCGCTGTGCAGTCCGGGCGTGAGCGTGACCCACCCGCTGCGCCCCGCCGCCGCCGTGCTGTCCGAGGTCGTGGGCGGCGAGAACGGGCGGCTGTACTGGGCGCTGCTCGACACCGGGCTGGCAGACGGTGCCGACCTGTCGCACGCCGAATACCAGGAAACGGGCGTTTTCGAGGGCGGCTTTTCCTGCGACCCGGCGCGCGGGGCCGAGGTGCTGCGGCTGTACCGTGAGGTGCTGGAACGCGTGCAGGAAGGCGGCGTGACCGAGGCCGAGGTGCGCCGCGCCTCGCGCAAGCTGGCAGTCTCGACGCTGCTGCGGGCCGAGACGCCGCAGGGGCAGCTGTTCGGGCTGGGCATGGAATACCTCGCCCTGGGCCGGGTGGTCACGGTAGACGAGGCCGTCGAGCAGATCGCGGGCGTCACGCCCAGCGACGTGGCGGCGCTGCTGGCCCTGCGCCCCTTCGATACCCAGGTGACGGTGGCGCTGGGGCAGACCGGGGCGCTGGCTGAGCTGAAAGAGAGTGTTCAGGCGTAGCGCAGCGTTTTTTTGGCTCTGCTTCCACTCTGCCCGCCGACCACCGGGCAGCTGACTTAGGCAGAAGTCGTCTGGTGTAGAAGTCTTCTGGCCCAGTTTATGCAGCGCAGATTTACAGTTCAGATTTCAGTCCTGCGGCGCTATCCTACCCGGCATGAAGCGCCCCCTGATGCTGCTGTCGGCCCTGCTCCTCGTGTCCACGACCTTTGCAGCCTCGGTGACGACTTCATCTGTGGCAGACGTGAAGAAGAAGGGCGTGCTGATCCTGGGCACCGACCCGACCTTTCAGCCCTTCGAGTACAAGGGTTCAGACGGGCAGATCACGGGCTTTGACATCGACATCGCAAAGGCGGTGGCAAAAGACCTGGGCGTGAAGCTGAGCATCGTGGCGGTGGGCTTCGGGGCACTGATGCCGCAGTCGGTGACCTCTGGCCGCGTGGACATGGCGATGAGCGCCATCACGATTACACCTGAGCGGGCCAAGGTGGTGGGGTTCAGCGGCCCGTACTACCGCTCGGCGCAGGTGTTCATCGTCAAGGCAGGCAACCCGAAAAAGTTTGCCTGGCCCGCCGACGCGAAGGGGAAAATCATCGGTGTGCAGGCCAACACCACCGGCCAGTTCGCCGCGCAGGACAGCCTCAAGCCCAAGGGCGCGGTCCTGAAGGTCTACGACGACTTCGCCGCCGGGCTGGCCGACGTGCAGTCGGGCCGCATCGACGCGCTGCTGGGCGACGCGCCCACCGTGATCAGCCTGAAAGCGCGGCTGCCGGGGCAGTTCGAGCAGGCGGGCAGCGCGCTGGTGGCCGAGGACTACGGCATGGTGTTCGCCAGGGGCAGCGACCTGGCCGCCGCCGCCAACAAAACCCTGGCCCGCATGAAGGCCAGCGGCGAATACCAGAAGCTGCTCGACAGGTGGATCGTCCAGAAATAGTCCAGAAGTTCAGAAGTGCAGCAAAAGGAGATCAGGGGCCTGGACCGGTCCCTGTAAACCTTTTCGCTTTACGTGAGACCTCAGTACCGGACACCTTGCCTTCAAGCCGCTCCTGGCGCAGGAAAAGGACTGATGAGGACAAGCAGCAACGCTTCCAACCCATCCAGACGCCACCTGAGCGCATTCATGAGTAACTCAGCCCCATACCGCACAAAGC
>JANXWI010000391.1 GCA_025351205.1 Deinococcus sp. | reverse complement strand
TGACGCGCTCGCGGCCCGCTACCCGCAGATGTGCTTCGTGACGCTGAACGCTGGGGCCACGCCCGAAGACGGGCAGACGCCGGGCACCCTGTACGCCAGCGACCCCGACGCCTGCTGCGCGGTCCGCAAGGTCTCGCCGCTCCAGAACCATCTGAAGGCCACCAACCCGTCGGCGCTGCTCAACGCCCGCAGCCGCGAACAGACGACGGACCGTGCCGACATTCCCTTCGTCGAGGACGGCGGTTCCCGGCGCAAGATCAATCCGCTGGCCTTCTGGACCCGCGAGCGCCTGGAAGCCTACGCCGAGGCCCACGGTCTGCCGGTCAACCCGCTTTACCACGACGGTTTTCTGAGCGTCGGCTGCTGGCCCTGCACCCGCGCCGTGAAGCCCGGTGAAGACAGCCGCGCCGGACGCTGGGCGGGCCAGGGCAAGACCGAGTGCGGCCTGTGGGCCGGAGAGAATCGGCTGTAAGAAAAAATTTTATCCAGACAGTTGACCATTGTTATCCACCATTTCACTGTCATGGAACGCCAGTCACCCGATCCCACCAGCCAACAGCGCCGAGGAACATCGATGCCTATACAGATCAGCGACACCCTGACCCTTCCCACGCCTCTGGGCGGAACCCTCGTCAACCGCGTGCGCGCCGTGCTGCCCGGCGAACTGGGCGGCCTGCCCACCCTGGAGCTGAACGAGCGTGCCCACGCTGACCTGGAGATGATCGCCAGCGGGGCCTACTCGCCGCTCACCGGCTTTCTGGGCCAGGCCGACTACGCGTCGGTGGTCGAGCGCATGCGCCTGGCCGACGGCACACCCTGGAGCATTCCCATCACGCTGATGGTGGGCCGGGAAGAGGCCCGGCAGGCGCGCGGCACGGTGGTTCTGACGAGGGGCGGCCAGCCCGTGGGACTGATCGAGGTGAGCGAACAGTACACGCCCGACAAGGGCCACGAGGCCAGAGAGGTCTACCGCACCACCGACGCGGCGCACCCTGGCGTGGCGGCCCTGTACGCGGCGGGCGAGGTGTATCTGGCGGGCGAGGTGACGCTATTCGAAGTGCCGCGCGGCCACTTTCCGGCACATCACCGTACGCCTGCCGAGGTGCGCGCGGTCATCGAGGCGCGCGGCTGGCGCAGCACCGTCGCGTTTCAGACCAGAAACCCGATCCACCGCGCCCACGAGTACCTGCAAAAAGTCGCGCTGGAACTGGTGGACGGTCTGCTGCTGCACCCGCTGGTCGGCGCGACCAAAGGGGACGACGTGCCCGCCGACGTGCGCGTGAAAGCCTACGAAGTGCTGCTCGAAAAGTACTACCCCGCCTCCCGCACGCTGCTGAGCGTCTACCCGGCGGCCATGCGTTACGCCGGACCCCGCGAGGCCATTCTGCACGCGCTGAGCAGGCGCAACTACGGAGCTACACATTTTATCGTGGGGCGCGACCATGCGGGCGTGGGCAGCTACTACGGCACCTACGAGGCGCAGGAGATCTTCTCGCACTTCACGGCGGCAGAACTCGGCATTCAGATTCTCAAGTTTGAGCACACCTTCTACTGCAAGAGCTGTGCCCAGCTGGTCAGCCCGCGCACCTGCCCGCACGACGGCTCACACCACCTCGTGCTGAGCGGCACCAGGGTCCGCGAACTGCTGCGCGCCGGGGAAGACCTGCCCGCCGAGTTCACCCGCCCCGAGGTGGCCGAGGTGCTGAGGGAAGGTTACAGCCGCTGAGCTGAAAGCGGAGAGCCAGCAGCTCGGCTGGTCCCTTCTCCTCTGAGGAGAGGGGCGCTGCAAAGCAGCGGGGTGAGGGGTTGCCCATCAGATCAGCGCCAGTGCCTCGGCCACCGGCTGCTCGCCCGCCACCACCTCGAAGGTCTTGCCGATGGTGGCCGCGTCGTTCAGGCAGGCCAGCACCACGGCGGCCACGTCCTCGCGCGGAATCATGCCGCCCTGCACCGGGAACCCTGCACTGACCCGGCCACTGCCCTGCTCGTTGGTCAGTCCGCCCGGGCGCACGATGGTGTAGTCGAGCGTGCTCGCCTGGACGTGCGCGTCGGACACCGCCTTGACGCGCAGCACGCTGTCCAGAAAGGGCGGCATCTGCTCTGGCCGGTCCACGCCCATGCTGCTCACCACGATCAGTCGCCGTGGCCCACGGGCGGCCAGATGGTCGGCCACCTGTTCCAGCGCCCGCCCGTCGATCTGCTCGAAGTTGCCGCTGGTCCCGGCCCCGGCGGCCCAGACCACAGCGCCTGCGCCCTCCAGCACGGCGTCCCAGTCGCCGGTCAGGTCGCCCAGCACCGTCACGGCCCCCAGGTGTTCCAGGGCGTCGGCCTGTTCCTGCCTGCGGACCAGTGCCCGCACCGCGTGGCCCTGCTGGATCAGGGCGTGGACCACCTGCCGCCCGACCCCGCCGCCCGCGCCCAGCACGGCCACCGTGAGCGGGGAACCCTGGGCGGTATGAGCGGTGTCTGTCGTCTGAGTCATGAGGGTCAGCGTAGGCCGCCCGCCGCGAGGCGGTTTCCCGGTTTGCTCAAGACGCCTTTACCGGATGCCTGGCCTTCACGGGACCTCGCGGCGGCACATGAAAGCCCGGCCCCTGTACGGCGGGCCGGGTGTCTGGACATGAAGCTGCGAGGACTACTTGTTCGGAACGCTGATCTTGCCCGCGATGATCTGCTGCCGGATGGCCTCGACCTTGGCGATCTGGTCGCTGGAGATCAGGGCCTTGTTGAAGTTGTCCATGGCGTAGCCCACGCCCGCTTCCTTGAGGCCGAACACGCGCTGCCCGCCCTTGAACTTGTTGCCCTTGACGTCTGCAATCAGCGTGTAAACGGCGTTGTCCACCCGCTTGAGCATGCTGGTCAGGCCGTGGTTCATGGTGGCGGGGTTGCCGTCGTAGTCGCCCAGGTAGTTCTGGTCGCTGTCCACGCCGATAAAGAACATCGGGCGGGTGTTGCCCGCGCAGGCGGCCTTGTACCCGGCGCTCTTGGTGACTTTGGCAAAGTTGTCGCTGCCGAACTTGACGCCGCCGGGAAGCTGCGCGCCCTTGATGCACTGCACCTGCTTGATGTAGTCCTGAAGGCCCTTGCCGCTGGCTCCGGCGGCGGCGAAGATGATGTCTGCGCCTTTGCTGCGCATGCCCGAGGCGATCTCCTTGGCCTTGCCGGGGTTGTTCCAGGCGTCGGGGGTGGTGCCCACGTACTGCGCCACGACCTTCACGCCGGGTTTGGCGGCCTTGGCACCGGCAGCGTAGCCCGCCTCGAACTTGTGGATCAGCGGAATGTCCATGCCGCCGATGAAGCCCACCACGCCCGTGGAGCTGTTGAGTGCGGCCAGGTAGCCGACGAGGTAGCTGCCCTCCTCCTCCTTGAAGGTCAGGCTGGCCACGTTGGGGGCCGCCGACACGTCGTCGATCAGGCCGAACGACAGGTCCGGGTTTTCCTTGGCGACCTGGGTGATGCTGGCGTTGTTGTTGAAACCCACGCCGATGGTCAGGTCGAAGCCGTCGGTGGCAAAGGCGCGGATGCCCTGCACCACCTGCGAGGGGTCGGACGGCTCGAAGTCCTTGACCTGGAGACCGAAGGTCTTGGCCGCGCGGGTCGCGCCGTTGAAGGCGCTCTCGTTGAAGCTCTTGTCGAACTTGCCGCCCGCGTCGTAGGCCATGCCCACGCGCATCTGGGTCTGGGCCAGCGCCGTCGAGGTGAGGACCGCGCCCGAAACGGCGGCGGCAATCAGGCTGAGGGTCAATGCACTCTTGATGCTTGGCTTCATGGCTGGCTCCTTGGGTTGTGCTGGGTTAAGGTTTCGGGGTCTTGAAGACAAGGCCCGATGAGGAAGTATATCAAGTTTTTCTCATTCCAGTTCTCATCACGGCTGAGAAAATGGTGTGACAGAGCGTCAAAATGAGAGCCGGGAGTCAGGTTCACAGTGAAGCTGAGGGCGGCGCGGTGAGGCCGGTCCTGGCCCCCCCCCGGGACGACTGTTGCTGCCTGTAAATCTCTTCTGGCGCGCTCACTTGCTAATCTCTGGGCATGTCGCTGCCGCCTGATTCCGTCCAGCCCGAGGCCGTCCAGCCCGAAGCCGCCCAGCCCGAAGCCGCCCAGCAAGGTTCCGTCCAGTCTGAGCAGGCACGTTACCGGGCGCTGCTGGCAGAGGTGCAGCGCCACAGCCGCCTGTACCATCAGCAGGACTCACCTGAACTTTCCGACGACGCCTACGACGCCCTGCTTCGAGAAGTGCGCTCGCTGGAAGAGGCCCACCCCGACTGGGCCGACGCCGCCAACCCCAGCCCGCAGGTGGGCGACGCCCCGCTGGCGGGCTTCGCCACGGTGCAGCACCCGACCGCCATGACCAGTCTGGACAACGTGTTCGGCGACGACGAGCTGGACGGCTGGCGCGAGAAGCTGGCGAGGTCGCTGAACGAGGCGGTAACAGCCGACTTCGCCTACACCTGTGAGCTGAAGATCGACGGGCTGAGCATCAACCTGTACTACAGGGACGGCGAGTTGCAGTGGGCCGCCACGCGCGGCAACGGCGTGACCGGCGAGATCGTGACGGCGCAGCTGCTGACCATTCCGGGCATTCCGCAGCGGCTGACAGGGTTGAACGGCGCAGCTTTGCAGGGCGAGATCGAGGTGCGCGGCGAGGTCTACCTGTCCCGCGCCGACTTCGAGGCGCTCAACGCCCAGGCCGAAGAACTGGGCACGCCGATCCTGAAAAATCCGCGCAACGGGGCCGCCGGGGCGCTGCGGCAGAAAGACCCCGAGGTGACCCGCGCCCGCCGCCTGAAGGCCATTCTGTACGCGCTGGGCAAACGTGACGGCGTGCCCGCGAAGACGCAGTGGGAGGTGTTGGGGTGGCTGCGGGGTCAGGGCTTCCCGATCAGCGGGTATTCGCGGCAGGCCAGCAGCATTCAGGAGGCCACCCAGTACCACGCCGATCTGCTGGCCCAGCGCCCGGAGCTGCCATTCGACGTGGACGGCACGGTCATCAAGCTGGACGACCTGCATTTGCAACAGGAGGCCGGGTTCACCAGCCGCGCGCCGCGCTGGGCCATCGCCTACAAGTTCCCGGTACAGGAGGCCACCACCGTTCTGGAGCAGATCGTGGTGAACGTGGGCCGCACCGGCAAGCTGGCCCCGCTGGCGCAGCTTTCGCCTCGACTGATCGAGGGCAGCACCGTCTCGCGGGCCACGCTGCACAACGAGGATTTCATCGCCGCGCTGGGCCTTCACGTCGGTGACACGGTGGTGGTGCGCAAGGCGGGCGGGGTGATTCCCGAGATCGTGCGGGTGCTGGCCGAACTGAGGCCGGAAGATGCCGCGCCGTTCGTCTTTCCGAGTCATTGCCCGAGCTGCGGCACGCCCGCCGTGCGGGAAGAAGGAGAGGCCAACACCTACTGCCCCAACCGCGAGTGTCCGGCGCAGATCTACGAGCAGATCCGGTATTTCGTGTCGCGGGGCGCGCTCGATGTCCGTGGGGTGGGGGAGAAGCTGAGCGCCCAGCTGATCCAGGCCGGGTACGTCAGGGGCGCGGGCGACCTGTATTCGCTCACTGCCGAGCAGCTGAGCGGCCTGGAGCGCGGTGGAGATAAGAAAGCGCAGAACGTGCTGACGCAGCTGGAAGAGAGCAAATCCAAGCCGCTGTGGCGGGTGATCAACGCGCTGGGCATGGCCGGAGTGGGCGAACGCAACGCACAGTCCCTCGCCCGCACCTTTGGAAGCCTGGACGCCCTGATCGCCGCCACGCCCGGGCAGATTGAGGCCGTACCGGGCCTGGGCGGCACGCTGGCCGAGAGCGTGACCCAGGGCCTGAAAGACCCGCGCACCGTGACGCTGCTGGCTCAGCTGAAGGCGGCGGGCCTGAACCCACAGGAGACGCAGGAGGCGCGCGGCGAGCTGCTCACGGGCCTGAACTTCGTCATCACCGGCACCCTGACCCGCCCCCGTGAAGAGGTCAAGGCCGTGATCGAGACGCAGGGCGGGCGCGTGACCGGCAGCGTGACCGGCAAGACCAGCTACCTGGTGGCCGGGGCCGAGGCCGGAAGCAAACTGACCCGCGCCGAGGAACTGGGCGTGAAGGTGCTAGACGAGGCGGGCCTGGAGGCGCTGATCGGGGAAAAGCGCGAAGCGGCGCTGGGTGCCAGTCTGGGTGCCGATGCCGATCTGGACAAAGTTCAGGAGAGTAAATAGAGAGAACGTCTTCTCGGATGCTCAGCCTGTTCACCCCCTCCCAGCCTCCCCCCTCAAGGGGGAGGGGCTAACACCTGCTTACTTTTCAGTGTTCAGATTTTCACTTCAGGATCTGATTGAACTGTCGCTGATACAGCCGGACTACTTTAATCAATGAAAACGCCGACCCATTGTGGCCTGTGCTCCCTCCCTCTTGAAGGGGGAGGGCTGGGGACTGGTACAGCTGCTTGCAGAGGGGTGAACAGGCCGAGCATTCCTGTGGATAAATTTCATTCCAGTGTCGTCCCAGCCCTCCCGCCAGCTTCAGCCGCTATACTCCCCCTATGAAATCCGTTCGTGCGTGGTGGTGGCCCAGGAGTCCTGGGTAGCTTCTGCTATCGCACGCCGTACAGGCTGCGCCCAGGTGAGAGTTCACCGGGCGCGTTTTTTTGCTTTCA
>JANXWI010000340.1 GCA_025351205.1 Deinococcus sp. | reverse complement strand
CGACCAAAAGGTGATGACTGATGAACACATTGGCCGTCAGGAAAGTATTCGCGAAGAAAGGATCTGACAAGGACGGGCCTGTGGACCGGATTTCTGCATCCGGCTCCGCTGCCCACTCCGGTCCAGTGCTGCCTGTAGACGTTCAAGACGCCGAGCACGAGGTCGTGTGCGCCTGGGTTCCGGGCACCACGGACCGCGTCCGGTTTACCCTGTTTCGTCAGGGTCAGCAGAAGGTGCGCGAACTGGCGCTGGCCAAGCTGGCCGCCATGTTTGGCCGCAGCGTGACGGACGACCTGTACCTGCGGGGCCGCGCCCGGTTCCGCCTGAGTGAACGGCAGCTGCTTGAACTGGCCTGAGCGGAAAAACACAAGCTGAATTTTCATCTTCCCGCCCGCCTGGAATCTGACCGACGGGCGGGAACTGCTATGGTCTGGGCATGACCGAGCCAGTTTCAGCTGTCATAGACCCGGCGGCCATGCTGCACGACCTGCAAACACTGGTGGAGATGGAATCTCCGTCGAGCGACCTGAGCGCCGTGGGCCGGGTGCAGGACGTGGTGCAGGGCTGGATGCAGGACATGGGGGCCAGCGCCGATGAGCTGCCGGGGCAGGTGAGGCGCTTTCGGCTGGGTGAGGCGGGGCAGCAGGGTGCCCGCCCGCTGCTGATCCTGATGCACGCCGATACCGTCTGGCCGCACGGCACGCTTCCCAGCATGCCTTTCCGGGTCGAGGACGAACGCGCCTACGGCCCCGGAACCTACGACATGAAGGGCGGCGTGGTGATGGCGGTGCACGCCCTGCGGACGTTGCAGGGAAACTGGCCAGCGGGCGGCATAGAGGTGCTGCTCACCGCCGACGAGGAGGTGGGGTCGCTGCTCAGCAGAGGCGCGGTGGAGGTGGCGGCGCGGCAGGCGCGGTGCGTGCTGGTGGTCGAACCGCCGGTGGGGGGCACGCACGCCCTGAAAACCGGACGCAAGGGCGTGGGCATGTACAGCCTGAAGGTTCAGGGCGTGGCGGCCCACGCGGGCAACAGGCCCGAGGAAGGGGCGAGCGCCATTCTGGAGGCGGCGCGGCTGGTGCTGGCCGCGCAGGCCCTGGCCCGCCCGGAGGCCGGAACCACCGTCAGCGTGGGGCGCATTGCGGGCGGCGGGGCGGTCAATGTGATTCCGGCCCACGCCGAGTTCGACGCCGACCTGCGGGTGTCCACCGTGGCTGAGGGCGAACGGCTGGCCCGGCAGTTTGCGGCGCTGCGGCCCGCCGACCCGCGCGTGACCCTGACATTGAGCGGCGGCATGAACCGCCCCCCCTTCGAGCGGCTGGCGGGCACGGCGGCGCTGTATGCCCAGGCCCAGCAGCACGCTCAGCGACTGGGTTTCGAACTGAGCGAAGCCTTCGTGGGCGGCGGCTCGGACGGCAATCTCACCGCGCCCCTGTGCCCCACCCTCGACGGGCTGGGCGCGCCCGGCGACGGCGCACACGCGGCCCACGAACACGTGCGGCTGGACCGCCTCGCGGACCACACCCGGTTGCTGGCGGCCCTGATCGCCCAGCCGGGCATAAACTGAAGCCATGTTCTTTCGCCGCCCGCCCAAAAATCTCAACATCAAAGACGACGGCAACGGCGTGTACCGCCTGCGGGTCCGCACGGCAAGGCACGGCGACACCGTCGAGCTTCGTTTTACCCGCGCGGCCCACATCGGCATCGACGACGACGGCCAGTACGTGTACCGCAAGGCCATTCTGAGCAGCCAGAACCTGGACCGGGGCGAGATCACGGTGCGTTTCGACAAGCGTTATACGGTGATCGAAACCCTGGTCGAGGGCGGCGAGTATATCCCGTTCAGCGAGTGGGACGCAGAGTAGAGTGGGCCTATCCGCCCAACCCTACCAACTCTGCCGCGCTCTCAGCCCGGTCACCTGCGCCGTGTGGTGCTGCCCGTGCCAGACGTAGCTGGCGAGCATTCCGTCGAGCGTGTAGACCCGCCCGTATTCCGGGTGAACGAAGGTGCGCGCCCAGTCTGCCGGCGACAGCGCCGAGAGCAGCCGCACCCAGCGCCCATGCAGCGCCGTCAGCAGGTCGAGGCTCAGGGCAATGTCGCCGCTGTAGTCCTTGAGCGCGGCCCAAGCGTCCTGGTCGTAGGGCCGGATGGTCGGGGCGTCCTCGCTCAGGGCCAGCCGGGTGCGGACGTAGGCGTTCAGATGGCTGTCGGGAACGTGGTGCGCCACCTGCCTTATGGTCCATAC
>JANXWI010000335.1 GCA_025351205.1 Deinococcus sp. | reverse complement strand
AGGCAGCCCATAGGAAGGCTCGGCGCGGCTTCCAAGCCCAGCGCCAGCGCGGTGCGCCGCAAGGAGCGTAACCGCTTTGCCGGTGTACGCAAGGGGCCACCGGGCGGCGGGCGGGGCGGGCGCAGGTAGCCTGAGTAGGTGGCCCTGGGCGACTGGATCAGGTCGCGCTCTTTGTCCGCAGGTGTGCTATCATCTCACCTGTTGCCTCGCTCCAGCCGTGGCCCGGAAGGTGGCTGGAGTGGAGCGTAGACGCCCGCAGGGGCAGGGGACCTGGCAGCCTCGCCCCGCTGGAGCGCCCAATCCAATTTATTCAGTTCATACAGGAGAACCAAGATGTCAAAACACCCCGTTCCCAAGAAGAAGACCAGCAAGAGCAAGCGCGACATGCGCCGCAGCCACCACGCCCTGACCGCGCCCAACCTGGTCGAGTGCCCCCACTGCCACGCCAAGAAGCTCCAGCACCACATCTGCGGAAGCTGCGGTTACTACGATGGCCGTCAGGTTCTGGAAATCGCCAGCGACTGAACTTTGCAGATCTGAAGATGGCCGGGACGCTCAGTCTTCCGGCCATCTCCTTTGGTCAGTTCGGCAATGTTGGGGCCGGGCTGTCTTCGCGTTGGGCCAAGGTCACCGATTCGGTCAGCCCCGGCGAACCGTTATGATGGAGCCATGACCATTCTCGCGCGTATTGTTGCCCTGATCGGCCTGATCCTGATCGTGGTGGCCGCCGTGTTTCTGGCGAAGACCGTGATCGACATTAACCAGCTCCACGCGGTTGCCAATGCCAACCGCAGCACCACCTTCTTCAATCCGGTCTACAACGTGCTCTGGACGGCGGGCATCGCCGCGCTGGGCGGCCTGCTGGCGGGCACCGGCCTGGGCCTGATGATGCGCCGCCGCCCGGCTGTGCTGAAAACCTGAGGTCTGGCCGCTTCAGGCTCAGATTTCCTGCAACTCGCGCTCCGCCAGCCACCCCGGCACGTCTTCCGGCGCGTAGGTCTCGAAATACAGCTCCTGCAAGCTGAGCAGCGGGCGGCCTTCCAGCGGCCCGGTCTGTGCCCGGCGGTCGATGATGACCGCGATGGCCAGACACCTCGCGCCGTACTTTTCGGTGGCCCGCACCGCCTTCAGCACGCTGCCCCCGGTGGTCAACACGTCTTCCACGGCCACGAAACTCTGGCCGGCAGTCACCGTGAAAGCTTCACGGATTTTCATGCTGGCCTGACCGCCCGCCTCGGCCACGACCTTCTCGGCGAAGATGGCCCGCACCTCCGGCAGCGTGCCGATCAGATTGCGGGCCACCTCGTAGGCCAGCACCACGCCGCCCATGGCCGGGCCGATCACGAAATCCGGGCGGTGTCCGGCCTCCAGAATCCGGGCCGCCAGCGCCGCGCCGATGGTCTGCATGGCGGCTGGGTGCTGAAGCAGCGTGGTGGACTGTAAGAACATGGGCGAGTGGCGGCCCGAGGCCAGCAGAAAATGCCCCTCGTGAAAGGCTCCGGCCTGCCTGTAGAGAGGAAGTACGTCCATGCGGGCCAGTATAGAAGCAGCCTTCAGGGCAACGCTGTCAGGCCGATGTGCCGGGCGTTGGCGGGCCGCGCCGTGTACACGTGCTCCGTGGGCGTCTGTAACCGCTCCAGCACGCCACGGTTGTTCCGCTGCTCCTGAACGAAGCCGCTCACGTCTTCTATTTCGAGCAGCCATTCGTCGTTGAGCTGCCGCAGCGTCTGACCGCGTATACCCAGCTGAATGGCCCGGCGCTCCAGTGGGCGGCCTGCCGGATCGTGGTCGGGGTCCCACTGGAGGCGCACGTCAGAGCGTTGCAGCGCGGCCTTCCAGTTCTCGTTGCTGTCCATGCCTGACGCCGCAAACGACGACGCCACAGCCTTCTCCAGCAGCGTTTCGAAGCCGTCCCGCCGCAGCCGCAGCGCCAGCGTCACTTCCTGATCTGGTTTGCTGCCCCAGCCGGAGCGGTACATCATCCACAGAAAGTTCGGTTTGATCCAGCTCATGCGTGAAAAGCTGTACTCGCCCCCGAAGTGCCCGTGCTTTGCTGCGTACAGCCCGATGGCCGGACGGTACGCCTGATACACCACCACGTCCGAGGCACTGAACTGGGCCAGCAGGTGTTGCCCGCGTGCAGGCCAGCGGAGCTGTTGTTCCAGATACGGCGAGATGTGCAGCATGGGTTCAATGTAAAGCGGGGGGCGCGGCGTGCCTATGGTCCTGTTGGCCTGCGGCAATAGGTCGTTGTGCCCATGCGCCCACACCGGAGATCGCCCTATGCTGCTGAACGTGAACCACGCGTATGTGGACGGCAGTTATCAGGGCGACGCGGACGGCGAGAACGCGGGGGCGGGCTGGGGCATCGTGCTGCTGCTGCCGGGGCAGCCCGCCCGCCGCCTCCAGGGCCGGATACAGCTGGCCGTTCCGCCGGGGCCGCTGACCGGGGCCGAGGACAACAACGCCAGCGAACTGCGGGCGGTGCTCGAAGCGCTGCGGCACGCGCCTCCCGGCGAGGCCCTGACGGTGCATTCCGACAACACCAGCACCCTGAGAAGCATCCGGCTGGGCAGCCTCAGCCTGCCGCAGGACGAACTGGCCGCCCTGATCCGGCAGGAGGCCGCCCTGCGCGGCACGGCCCTGCACCTGGCCCGCGAGAGCCGGGAGCGCCGCCACATGCGGGCCGCCCACGAGCTGGCCAACGAGGCCCGCCGGGCCGCCCCCGGAACATTGCTGTCCACCGAGTTGCCGGGTCAGGTCAGCGCCGAGGCCGTGATCGTGCAGACGCCCTGGCGGGCCGAGGCGACAGTCAGTCTGCGCCGGGTGGGGGAGAGGGTGCGGCTCGACCTGCCGCTGGACCCGGCGGCCCCGCTGCCGCCCAGCGTGCAGGCGCTGCTGGGGGCCGTAGGTCTGGCGCAGGCGGGTGAGGTGCTGCTGGTGCGGCGGGCCACGGCGCTGGCCCAGGCCATCTGGGAAAAGCCGCTGCGGGCGCTGGAGGGTGAGGCCAGGGCGGCGGTGCAGGCGGCCAGAGAACAGGCGGCAGAACTGGGCGTGGGCGTGCTGTTCGAGTAGGGTTTGGCCCGGTTTGACCTAATTCTTGCTCAATATCCGCACGCTCAGAATCCTGTCGGGCGTGGCTCCGTCGATGGGGGTTTCCTGCCCGCCCTGGCCGGGTGTGGCGGTGCGCGTCAGTCTGGCCAGCACGTCCTGACCGCTCAGCACCTTGCCGAACAGGTTGTACTTGCCGTCCAGAAAACTGGCGGGCGCAAAGGTGATGAAAAACTGCGAACCGTTGGTGTTGGGGCCGCTGTTGGCCATCGCCAGCTGACCCGGCGCGTCGAATTTCAGGCTCTGGCGAATCTCGTCGGGAAAGCTGTAGCCGGGGCCGCCCTGCCCCCAGGAGGTCTTCTTGGCCGCGTCGAGGGTGTTGGGATCGCCGGTCTGCCCCATGAAGCCGTCGAGGACCCGGTGAAACAGGATGCCGTCGTAGAAGTGGTTGCGGGCCAGCGCCACGAAGTTGTTGACAGTCGCGGGGGTCTTGTCTTCGTACAGGTCGGCCAGAATCTGCCCCTTGCTGGTGTCGATCAGGGCCACGTAATTCACGCCGTCTTTCAGGCTGCGGGCGGGCTGGGCCGCGAAGGTGTACACCGGCTTGCTGCTGAGTGCCGCGAGCAGCGTGTACCCGCTGGGTATGGCCCCGGGAGTGGTCACGGCAGCGCTGGTCGTGTCGGGCTTGGTTGCACCGGGGTCAGCTGCACTGGGCTTGGCCGTCGCCGCTGGCTTGGCGGGCGTGGCAGCGGCGGTCTCTGCGGGCTTGGTCGCCGTGTCGGTGGTGTTTTTCTTGCAGGCCGAGAGCGAGAGGCCCAGCAGCGAGGCCATCAGCACCTTGGGCAGGACAGACGAGACGGAGGCAGGTTTCACCCTTCTATTCTAGAGCATCTGCCAAAAGTTTCGGACCTTTTTTTGATGAAACGCTGCGCTGACAGCCCGACTGGCGGCCCAGACAACACCGGCGGCCCAGATAACACCGGCGGCCCAGCTGACCCTGGACCCTCCGCGTCCAACGGCACCCTGCCGGATTCCCATTCGGATGACACAGGGCGGGTGTCTAAACGGCCTGTAAAGGTCAGCCCCAACCACGCGCGGCGCGGCGCTCTAACGTGTGGTGACGTCATGTCGAACTTCGGCCCCTCTCCAACACCCCGGCTCTGGAACAGAGCGCTGGCGTCTCCCGGCCTGCCGGACCGCAGACGCAGGGCGGGAGACGTGCAGGTGGGCGGCGCGTCCGGGCGGCAGGAGAGTGGGCGGCAGGAGAGTGGGTGGCAGGAGAGTGGGCGGCTGGGGCGCGCGTCTCCGGGAGACACGTCTCAGGAAGGGGTGTTTCAGGAGGACGCCTTCAGGGAGCGCCGCCGCCGCGACGGTCTGGGCCTGCTGCCGCCCGCCCGCACGCCCGAGCAGCGGTACCGGCGGGAACGGGCCAACCGGGTCGGCGGTTTCGTGCTGGTGCTGATCGGCAGTTTCATGGTCGGCGGCAGCCTGGCGCTGCTGCGGGGCCAGCTCGGACCCGAGTTCGGATTCAGCCTGGCGCTGGGCATGCTGGTGCTGTCGCAGGGGCTGTGGCTGCTGGGCAGGCGGGAACGCCGCAAGCACAGCAGGCAGGACCGCCGAAGGTAGAGCGCGGCGCGTTCGGCAGGGGCCTGCATTCCATCTGTCCGTACTACAGCCAGCGCATGGTGAAGGCCCCGGCCAGCAGCGGCTGTACGGGCCTGCTCAGCAGGCGGCGCACCAGCCAGTCGCGCCCCGGCTGAGCGCGGGCGTGAATGGGCCGACCCGCCCACATGTTCAGCTCGGCCTGACGCGCGGCGATCCAGGCCGACTGCTGGCGCTCACGCCCGAAGCGGACCAGGGCGGAGCGGGTGTGTAAATCCACGTCCAGTTCCGGCTGCCGCAGCGCCCGCGCCAGCACCGGGGCCAGCGCCTGCGCGTCGAGCCAGCCGAGGTTCATGCCCTGCCCGCCGATGGGACTTACCTCGTGGGCCGCGTCTCCGATCAGCAGCAGGCGGCCCGCCACCGCCACCATCCGGGCGGCCTGGTGGTGGCGCACCTCGAAGGCGCTGAGCATGCTGCACTCGGCGGCGGGAAGGTACTGGCCGGTGCGTTCTCTGACCAGCGCTGCCAAATCTGCGGCGCTGGCCTCCCGCCGCAGGCTGTCCGTGCGCACCACCCAGCGCCGCAGCCCGCCCGGCAGCGGGAAACACTCCACCACTCCGGCCCGGCGCAGGTAGATCAGGGCCGTAGGGCCGTAGGGCGTGGTGTCGGGGAAATCGCCCATCAGGTAGGTGTCGGCGTAGGTGTCGCCCCGGTAGGCGATGCCCGCCAGTTCGCGCACCCGGCTGCGGCAGCCGTCGGCCCCGACCACGAAGCGCGCCTGGATCGTCTGCTGCTGATCGCCCTCCTGGGTCACCACGCTGAGGTGTGTGCCGTGGTTCTGAATGTCCTGCACCTCCGATTCCCGCCGGAGCGTGCCCGGCGCGAGCCGGTGCAGCCGCGCCTCCAGCAGCTCCTCGGTTTTCTGCTGCGGCAGCGACAGCACGAAGGGGAACTCAGCCGAGGCCAGCCGCAGGTCCAGCTCGCCGAGCGCCCCGGTTTCGCCGCGCACCACGCCGCTGGAAATCCGCAGCCCGGCCTCCAGCATGGCCCCGGCCACCCCCACGCTGGCGAGCGCTTTCAGGGCGGGCGGATGAATCCCGATGGCCCGCGAGTGGACGCTGGCCCCCGCCCGCTTTTCGAGCACCGCGAAGCTCACGCCGCTCCGGGCCAGCAGGCAGCCGAGAAACAACCCCACCGGGCCGCCGCCCACGATCAGCACGTCGAGCGTTTCAGAGTGCGGCGTCTGAGGCATTTTCATGTACCTGCACCGCCGTACACCAGCAGGTTGCGAAACGGGAACTGGCGGCGCACCTGCCAGCCCACGGGCGCGAGACTGCTCAGTTCAGGCGCGGTGAAGCTGCGCCGAACCGAGATCAGCCCGTCTTCGACGATGAACGAGGCGTGAAACAGCGGCGAGGCGAGCATGTTGAAGCCAGCGTAGGCCAGAAGCGAGCGCCCGATGTCACTGTGCACCACCTTCTGCCGGGCCAGCGTCTCACTGTCGAGCAGCAGCGCACTCAGCTCGGGGGCCGTGAGGTGGTGAAGCAGGTGGTTGGACACCACGAAGTCGAAGCGCACGCCCTCCCGCACCAGATCGCCGCTGAACGCCTGCCGGAACCGCACGCCGCTGAACTCGGGCTGAGACCGGGCATACGCTATGGCCCGCGCGTCGGCGTCGATGCCGGTCACGCGCAGGGTCAGGCCGTCGTGCGCCGCCCAGCGCACCAGCTGACGCGCCAGGTCGCCGCCGCCGCAGCCGATGTCGAGCAGGGTGGCGGGCCGCGCCGCCGATATCAGCGGGCGCAGTTCGCGCGTGTACACCCGCCGCCAGCCTGCGACCAGCGCGTTGACCGCCCCGAACTGGGCGTAGGTGCGCTCCAGCGCCTTCAGGTCACAGTGCGGGTCGTCCATGCGCTCCGGTAAAGCCGTCTCGCGCTGTCTCAGGCTGGACCAGATCGGAGCGGCCCTCACAGACCAGCCTTCACCGCTCAGCCCGCATCAGTGGCCGCAGACCTTGGTCAGCAGGCCGGATTCCACGGTCAGCCCCGGACCGAAGGCCATGGCACAGACGCGCTCGTCCTGCCCGGCACTCCTGAGCAGCCCCTCCAGAATGAACAGCACCGTGGCGCTGCTCATGTTGCCGTACTGCCTCAGCACCGCCCTGGACGGCGCGAGCTGTTCGTCGCTGAGGTCCAGGCTGCTCTGTACCTTGTCCAGAATGCTGCGCCCGCCCGGATGAATGGCCCAGTGCTCGACCTGGTTGTGCGCGGCACTTTGCAGAGCGGGTTCGCGCGACATCAGCGGTTTCAGCGCCCCGCCGATGTGAGACTCGATGATGGACGGCACGTAGGTGCTGAGCACCATGTTGTAGCCCTGGTCGCCGATGGTCCAGGCCATTTCCGCCTCGCCCACGCCCGCCGGGGTCAGGGTCGTCTCGAAGTGGTCCATGCGCAGCGCGGGCCGCGACATGGCCGGGGGCCGGGCACTGATCAGGGCGGCGGAGGCCCCGTCGCCGAACACCGAGTTGGCGATGATGGTGTCGGTGTTGTTCGACGACTTCATGTGCAGGGTACACAGCTCGGCGCAGATCACCAGCACGGTGGCGCCGGGGTCGGCCTCGCAGAAGGCCTTGGCCATCTTCATGGCCGGGAAGGCGGCGTAGCAGCCCATGAAACCCACGTGAAAGCGGTGGACATCGGGCGACAGGCCCAGCCCGCGCACCACGGCGTAGTCTGGACCGGGCGCGAAAAATCCGGTGCACGACACGGTGATCACGTGGGTCACGTCGGCGGCCACGAAGTCGCTGCCCTCTAGCAGCCCCTGGGCGGCCTGCACGTACAGTTTGGTGGCCTCGGCGGCGTACACCACGTTGCGCACGCCGGTGGTGGGGGTCAGCATCAGGCCGTTGGCCGAGTCGTAGAACAGCGCCCCGCCTTCCTGGCTGCCGAATTCGTCGATGACGCTGAAGCGCTGGTCGATGCCCGAGGCGTTGAACACCGTGCTGGTGACGCGCTGGCCGAGCCGGTCGAGTTCCGGCTGAGCCTTGATCATGTCTCTGATGACCGACTGGGGATACGCGGTTGCAGGAACAGCGACTGAAACGGCGTGCATGAAGACAGACATATCGTTAAGGTAGCCTAAAAAACTGACCCGGATTTGTAGGTTGAACCAAGAAATGTTCATGACCTGTCGAAACATCCGGAAGCGCAGAAAAGCGATTGGGTTTTCTGACAGTTCAGGAATATGCCGTATTGAGGGTCTGATCCGGCAACGTAACACCGGTTCTGGTTGAACATTTTGGACTGGTTGAACACTAATGTTTTATTGATTTGGTGAATGTATCGCAATCATTCAAGAATGTTCATCAGCAAATATATTAAGATCAAACCCTTAAACCCAACTCATTCAAACTGAAAGAAGTTGCAATCTATCTGAATAAACTTAATCCGATAGAAATCTTCAAATACTCCGAACATTTGAACTGATTCTGACTGCATCTGGGACGTGTGGGTGAACACGCCTGAGCGACTCTCCGGTCAAGAGGGTTGGCCTTTTCCCGAACTGACCGCCGCACTACACTGCCCGTATGACGTTCTGGCGCGTGCCCCGACTGTTCAGGCTGGCGACGGCTGTTGGAATGGCCCTGGTCTCGTCGGCGCTGGCCGTCACTGTGCCGGACCCACCCACCGACCCCGCCATTCTGAGGTACCCGGCCCTGCGGCCCACCCTGCTCGGCAGTTCGGGCGTGCTGCTGGTCTCGGACTCACCGGAAA
>JANXWI010000315.1 GCA_025351205.1 Deinococcus sp. | reverse complement strand
GGCCTACCTGCCCAGATTGGGAAAACTCGACCTGCGCTGGAACCGCCTGACCACGCTGCCAGCAGCATTCAGACACCTTGAAGCGCGCGGCTGCCTGAGCTACACCTGAACTTTTTCGCTACGCCAGCTGATGCTGCCCGGCCAGCGCCGCGTACTCCTGCACCTGTGTCCGCTGCCACGCCTCGTCATGCCCCAGTTCCTCGGCCAGAATGGCGGCGACCTTCGGAGCGGCCTCGGCGCTGGCGTGAGCGTTCAGCAGCAGCGCCCGCAACCGGCGGCTGAGCACGTCTTCCACGGTGCGGGCCTGCTCGAAGCGGGCGGCCCAGCGCACCTCGGCCTCGGTGTAGGGCAGGTCGGGATGAAGCGGCACCCGCGCGCCCTCCAGCTCCCGGATGCGGGCGGCGTCGCTGCCGTAGACCCGCCAGTGTTCGTCCAGGGTGTCTGCGTTCAGGGTGTCTGCGCTCATGGTGTCTGCGCTCACGTCTACGGGCATCCAGCCGTGCAGGTGCAGCGCGGGCGTGACGCTCAGGCGCTGGGGCAGTCCGGCCTGGACAGCGGCCCGGTTCACGGTGTCTTCGCCCATGCGGCGGTAGGTGGTCCACTTGCCGCCGGTCAGGGTGATCAGGCCGCTGTCCGAGATACGGATCACATGGTCGCGTGACAGCGCCTTGGTGTCGGTGCCCTCGGCGGCCCTGACCAGCGGGCGCAGGCCCACGTACACGCTCCGCACGTCTTTGCGGGTGGGGGCCGGGTCGAGGTACTGCGCGGCGGTGCTCAGAATGAACTCCACTTCTTCCGGCAGCGCCCTGGGTTCCAGACTGACCTCGGGCACCGGGGTGTCAGTGGTCCCGATCACCACGTGGTCGTGCCAGGGCACCGCGAACAGCACCCGCCCGTCGTCGGTGCGCGGCACCATCAGGGCGCTGTCGCCCGGCAGAAAGTGGCGGTCCACCACCACATGCACGCCCTGACTGGGCGAGAGCATGGCCTTCGCGCCCGGGTCATCCATGCGCCGCACCGCGTCCACGAACACCCCGGTGGCATTCACCACCACCTTGGCCTGCACGGTGTACTCTTGCCCCGTTTCCTCGTCGCGCACCGCCGCGCCGTCAACTTTACCCGCCGCGTTCTTGTGCAGCGCCGTGACGGGAGCGTGATTGAGCGCCACCCCGCCGTGGTCTTCCAGGGTCCGCAGCAGCGTGATGGCGAGGCGGGAATCGTCGAACTGCCCGTCGAAGTACAGGATGCCGCCCTTCAGCCCTTCTCTCTTCAGGGTCGGCGCGTGTTTCAGGGCTTCCTGAACGCCGATGTAGCGGCTGCTTTGCAGGTTGAGTTTGCCCGCCAGCAGGTCGTACATCTTCAGGCCGATGCCGTAGAAGGGGGCGCTCCACCACTTGTAGGCGGCGATCAGAAAACCCAGATCGTGCACCAGGTGCGGCGCGTTCTGCTTCAGGAGGCCGCGCTCGTGCAGCGCCTCGCGCACCAGTGAGACGTTGCCCTGGGCCAGGTAGCGCACGCCGCCGTGGACCAGCTTGGTGCTGCGGCTGCTGGTCCCCTTGGCGTAGTCGTGGGCCTCGATCAGCAGGGTGCGGTAGCCCCGGCTGGCCGCCTCCACGGCGGTCCCCAGGCCCGACGCCCCGCCGCCGATCACCAGCACGTCCCAGGGCTGCGAATCTGAGATGGCCCGGATGATGTCTGCACGCTTCATGGTTACTTCCTTTGAGGGGTTGGATGGTCGTCTGCCTGCGGCTCCCCGGGCAGACCGGTCCCTACGGCGACGCAGGCGGGGCGGCCCTGGATTAGCCAGCTCGGCGAGGAGGGCTTGCGTGTCCAGGGCATGAACACCTGATCACTTTACCTGAACAGATGTTCATTTGCCAGGCAAGGGACAGTTCAGAAAGGGACAGTTCAGAAAGGGACGGTCCGGAAAGGGAGGGGGACATGGCGTGACATCATCTCTATCCGTCGTGCTGCACCCAGTCGCGGCTACGCTCCACAGCCCGTTTCCAGGTGTGCATCCGCGCTTCCCGTTCATCCGCGCCCATGTCCGGCTCGAAGCGCTTTCCGACCTGCCAGAGGGTTCGCAGCTCGTCCTGATCGCTCCAGAAGCCCACCGCCAGCCCGGCCAGGTAGGCCGCGCCCAGCGCCGTGGTCTCGGTGACGCGCGGCCTGACCACCGGCAGGCCCAGGATGTCGGCCTGAAACTGCATCATGGCGTCGTTGGTGCTGCCGCCGCCATCCACGCGCAGTTCCTGCAACGCGATGCCGGTGCGCGCCGTGTCCTGCTGCATGGCCGTGAGCAGTTCGGCGCTCTGGAAGGCCACGCTCTCCAGCGCGGCGCGGGCGATGTGGGCGGCAGTCGTGCCGCGCGTGATGCCCACCACCGTGCCGCGCGCGTACGGGTCCCAGTAGGGTGCGCCCAGCCCCACGAAGGCGGGCACCAGCACCACGCCGCCGCTGTCTGGCACCCGGGCCGCCAGTTCCTCGACTTCTGCCGCCGAGCGGATGATGCCCAGCCCGTCTCGCAACCACTGCACCACCGCGCCCGCAACGAACACGCCGCCCTCCAGCGCGTAGGTGCGCTCGCCCTTCAGCTGCCAGCCAACGGTGGTCAGCAGCCGGTGCTGCGAGTCCACCGCCTTTTCCCCTGTATTGAGCAGCATGAAACAGCCGGTGCCGTAGGTATTTTTGGCCAGACCGATGTCCAGGCACGCCTGCCCAAACGTTGCGGCCTGCTGGTCGCCCGCGATGCCCGCAATCGGCACCTGCGCGCCCAGCAGCCCCGGCGAGGTGTGGCCGTAGACCTCGGAGCTGTCCCGCACCTCCGGCAGCAGGGAGCGGGGCACGTCCAGCAAATTCAACAGCTCGTCGTCCCACTCTCCGGTGTGGATGTTGTACAGCAGCGTGCGGCTGGCGTTGCTGGCGTCGGTGATGTGCAGGCCGCCGTCGGTCAGCTTGTAGACCAGCCAGGAATCGATGGTGCCAAAACACAGTTCCCCGGCCTCGGCCCTGCGGCGCGCGCCCGGCACGTGTTCCAGCAGCCAGCGAACCTTGGTGCCCGAAAAGTAGGCGTCGAGCACCAGTCCGGTCTTCTGCTGAAACAGCGCCGCCTTGCCGGAAGCGCTGAGTTCGTCGCAGAAGGCGGCGGTGCGGCGGTCCTGCCAGACGATGGCGTTGTGAATGGGCTGCCCGGTCCTGCGGTCCCAGATCAGCGTGGTCTCGCGCTGGTTGGTGATGCCGATGGCGGCCACGTCGCTGGCCCGGATTCCGGCGCTGCTGAGCGCCTCCTGCATCACGCCGCTCTGGGTGGCCCAGATTTCCAGGGCGTCGTGCTCCACCCAGCCGGGCTGAGGGAAGTACTGGGTGAATTCCTTCTGTGCCTTTGCCCTGATGCTGCCGTCGTGCGCGAAGACGATGGCACGGCTGCTGGTGGTGCCCTGATCGAGCGCGAGAATGTACTGACTCATGGGTGCATGATGCTCCGGTGAAACGGGTGGAGGTCTGTCGGACTGCCGATGCGGGTTTCGGCCCACCTCAATTCAAAAGGTCTGGAAGGGCGTCCCGCCTCCCTCCAGACCAGTGAATTCAGACCTGCGAATTGAATGCCGAGGGAAGAACAATCCTTACTTGACCTTGCCCGCCTTCCAGTCGTTGAGCAGCGTCTGGTAGGCAATCGTCTCGCCCTTCTCCTTCTCGTTGGCCAGCTTGGGATACGGCGCTCCCGGCTGGTCGTACCAGTACTGGGCGGTCTTTTCCGGGTTCAGAATCGGGGCGCAGCGCTTCATGCCCGCGCGTTGCAATCTTGCCAGCACCTTGTCCTGGGCGGCGGCCAGGCTGTCCATCGCCTGCTGCGGAGTGACCTCACCCGCCGCTGCCGGGGCCACACTCTGCCACCACAGCTGCGCCATCTTGGGGTAATCGGGAATGTTGGTGCCGGTGGGCGTCCAGGCCACGCGGGCGGGCGAGCGGTAGAACTCGATCAGGCCGCCGTACTTGTTGGCGTTGTCGGTGAAGTACTTGCTGCGGATGTCGCTGTCGCGGATGAAGGTCAGGCCCACGATGCTCTTTTTCAGGCTGGTGGTCTTGGAGGTCACGAACTGGGCGTACAGCCACGCCGCAGCGGTGTTCTTAGCGGGCGTGGACTTGATCAGCGTCCACGACCCCACGTCCTGATACCCAAGCTTGGTGCCTTCGCGCCAGTATGAGCCGTGCGGGCTGGGGGCCATGCGCCACTTCGGCGTGCCGTCGGCGTTGACCACCGGCAGGCCCTTTTTCACCATGTCGGCAGTAAAGGCGGTGTACCAGAAGATCTGCTGGGCAATCGCGCCCTGTGCCGGCACCGGACCCGACTCCGAGAAGGTCATGCCGCCCGCCTCGGGCGGGGCGTACTTCTTGAGCCAGTCGACGTACTTGGTCAGCGCATAGACCGCCGCCGGGCCGTTGGTGTCGCCGCCGCGCGTGACGCTCGATCCCACCGGGTGGCAGTTCTCGACGCGCACGCCCCACTCGTCCACCGGCAGGCCGTTGGGAAGGCCCTTGTCGCCGTTGCCCGCCATGCTCAGCCAGGCGTCGGTGAAGCGCCAGCCCAGACTGGGGTCTTTCTTGCCGTAGTCCATGTGGCCGTAGACCTTCTTGCCGTCGATGGTCTTCACGTCGTTGGTGAAGAAGTTGGCGATGTCCTCGTAGGCGCTCCAGTTGACCGGCACGCCCAGTTCGTAGCCGTACTTGGCCTTGAACTGCGCCTTCAGGTCAGGGCGGGCAAACCAGTCGGCCCGGAACCAGTACAGGTTGGCGAACTGCTGGTCGGGCAGCTGGTAGAGCTTCTTGTCGGGGCCGGTGGTGAAGCTGGTGCCGATGAAGTCTTTCAGGTCGAGTGTGGGCGAGGTGACCGCCTTGCCCGCGCCCGCCATGTAGTCGCTCAGCGGCAGCACGAAGTCGTTGCGGAAGTGCGTGCCGATCAGGTCGGAGTCGTTGATGTAGGCGTCATAGATGGTCTTGCCCGACTGAAACTGCGTTTGCAGCTTCTCGATCACGTCGCCTTCCTGAATGATGTCGTGCTTGACCTTGATGCCGGTGATCTCGGTAAAGGCCTTGGCCAGCACCTCCGACTCGTACTTGTGGACCGTCAGCGTCTCGGAGGCCACCGTGATGGTCATGCCACGGTACGGCTTGGCCGCGTCGATGAACCACTGCATCTCCTTCATCTGGTCGGCCTTGCTGAGCGTGGACGGCTGGAACTCGGTGTTCACCCACTTGGTCGCGGC